>JAYRVK010000783.1:0-5626 GCA_041918555.1 Sandaracinaceae bacterium | reverse complement strand
GTGCGCGTGCGCGTTCGCGAGCGTGGGCCGCGCGGACGGCGCGCCGATCGTCCCTTCGGGCGCCGCGACGGCGCGCGCGCTCGGTCCCGAGGTCGGGTTCCGCGTGGTGCCCGAGACGGTGGCGCTCTCGCCGCGGAGCACGACCTCGCGGGGCGCGCTGCGTGGCTGGTCGCGCGAGGTGCACGACGTGGCGCGCCGCGCGGACCGCGACGCGGCGGGCTGGGCGTGGGCGCTCGCCGGCGCGATCGAGGCGAGCGGGACGCTCGGGTCGCCGTCGGCCGTCGCGGCCACCCGCCTCGAAGGCGCGCGGCCATGGCTCGAGGCCTACCGCGCGGAGGTCGCGCGGGTCGCCGTGATCCACGAGGCGCACCGCAGCCCGGGCGACCTGAGCCGGCGCGTCGCGCGCTGGGCCGCGGACGCGCTCGCCGCGGTCGATCCGCTCGCGGCGCCGGCGCGCCCCGCGGACGAGGCGTTCTACCTTTGCACGCTCGCGTTCGGGCACCGCCTCGCCGTCGAGGGCCGCCCGCTCTCGCGCGGCCTGCGCGATCGCGCGACCCGCATCCTCGTCGCGCGGGCGATGGGCGCGGCGGGGGCCCCGCCGGATCACGCCGCGTCCCACCCGCTCGCCCTCGTCGAGGCCGCCACGCGCAACCTCGGCATCGCGGGGTACGCCGACGACCTGCCGTTCGGATGAACGGAGGTCGACTCGCGCCTCTCACGGCGCCGGCGGATCGTCCGCGCGCAGCTCGGCCCGGACGAGCGCGCGCCCGCCCGGCGGGACCACCACCGTCTCCTGGTGCGAGAGCCCGAGCTCGGGGTTGTGGAGCCGCACGACGTGCCGGCCCGAGGGCACCTCGAGCCCGCGATGCGGCGCGTTGTGCGGCATCAGGACGCCGTCGACGTAGATGCGCGACCAAGGGTTGCTCCACACGTCGAGGAAGCCCGGCTCGCCGGCCGGCGCGCTCGGCCCCTCGGCGCTCGGAGTCGGGGTGGAGCGGCCCCGCCGGCGCCGCGTCGGCGGGCTCGCGGGATCTCCCAGCTCCTCCGTCGGATCGGGCGCGAGGACCGCCTCGACCGGGGGCTCGACGGGCGCCTCGACGGCCTCGACGGGGGGCTCGCTCGGCGGGACCGGCTCCGGCGGATCCACGCCCTCCTCGATCGCCGCGGGGGGGGGCTCCGGCGGCTCGGGGGGGGGCTCCGGGGTCACCGGCTCGGGCCCGTCGAACGCGACCGGGTCGCTCGCCTCGCCCGAGGGGCCCGAGCCCGCGAGGACGGCGAACGCGGTGCCGCCCGCCCCGAGCAGCAGCAGCGCCGCGGCCACCGGCATCACGCCGCTCGAGCGCGTCCGCTGCCACAGCGTGGGCGAGGCCACCTCGCGATCGCCGGTCCCCGGCGCGAGCACCGTGAGCCCGTCCGGCGACACGGTCGCGACCAGCGTCTCCACCTTGCTCGGGTGGGACGGCTGTGTCGGCGCGTGCGCGTCGGCCTTTCCGTCGCCGAGGAGCGGCCGCAGCTCGCTCGGGTCGAGCACGATCTGGCACGCGTACGAGACCTTGACGATCTCCTTGGCGAGCTCGGCGGCCGACTCGTAGCGCGCCTCGCGATCGGGCTCGAGGAGGCGCGTCACCATCGCGTCGACCTCGGCCGGGATCTCGGTCGCGTACCTCGACGGAGGCCGGTACTCCATGCTCTCGAGCGTCGCGCCCGGCGCCGGATCGACCATCCCCTTCCACGGCCGCTGCCCCGTCAGCATCTCGTAGATCAGGAGGCCCACGGCGAAGAGATCGCAGCGCGGGTCGAGCGGGTCGCCCCGCAGCTGCTCGGGCGCCATGTACATCGGCTTGCCCGCGACGAGGCTCGTGCGGCCCTGCTGCGCGGCCACCGCGGCGATGCCGAAGTCCACGAGCTTCACCACGCCTTGCCTCGAGATGAGGACGTTCGCGGGGCTCACGTCGCGGTGGATGATCCCGTCGAGCGAGCCGCTCGAGTCCTCGAGGTGGTGCGCGCTGTCGAGGGCGCGGGTCACGTCGAGCGCGATCTGGAGCGTCTGCGCGAGCGTGGGTCTCTTCCCATTCGCGGTCAGGCCGGCGAGGATGTCGTCGAGCGACTGACCGTCGACGAACTCCATGACGATGAAGAGCTCGTCCCCGTGCCGACCGAAGTCGAACACCTGAACGATGTTGGCGTGCTGCAGGCGCGCCGCGATCCGCGCCTCGCGGATGAAGCGCTGCGCCATCACCTCTTGCTGGGCCCACTCCGCGCGGATGCGCTTGATCGCCACGACCTTCTCGAAGCCGTGGGGGCCGAGCGCGCGCGCCTTCACGACCTCCCCCAACCCCCCCTGGCCGAGCGGAGCGAGGATCTCGTAGCGATCGAATCGGGACGGCGAGCTCAAGGGGCCGTGGGCAAACGTAACACAGCCGCGATCGCGTTCCTCCTGGTGCTCGCCGGCTGCCAGAGCACGGGCGCGACGGTCGGGCGCACGACGACGGTGCTGCTCGTCGCGAGCGGCGACGGGGCCGACGACTCGGAGGCGCAGCGCGCGGTCCGCGCGCGGGTCGAAGACCGCGACGACCTCGAGCCGGCGAACCTCGCGCGGCTCGCCTCCCTCGCGACCGAGGTGCGCGAGGCCTCGACCGAGGACGCGGAGATGGAGGCGCGGCGCCGCCTCGCGGGCGCGGAGGAGGCGTTCTCGCGCTTCGACTACACCGGCGCGACCACGCAGCTCAGCGAGGCGCTCGAGCTCCTGCGCCCGCTCGCGCGGCGCGCCGAGGGGCGGGCCCGGCTCGCGAGCACGCACCTCACGCTGGCGATGGTGCTGATGGTCCACGGCGAGCGCGAGGCCGCGATGGAGGAGCTGCGCACGTGCGTCCACCTCGACGAGGCGTGCGCGCCCGATCCGGCGCGGCATCCGCCCGAGCTCGTGGCCCTGCACCGCGAGGTGGCCGCCGAGCGCCGCCCCGACGCGACGCTCACCGTGACGAGCGAGCCGCGCGGCGCGCGCGTGACGATCGACGGCCGCCGCGAGGGCGTGACGCCGGTGACGTGGGACGCGCTCCCCGCGGGGCGGCACTACGTGACCCTCGAGCGCGACGGGTTCCTCCCGGACGTGCAGGTCGTGAGCATCGGCGGCGGCGAGCCGACGGAGCGCACCTTCGCGCTCAGCATGGGGCCCTCGCCGATGCGCGCGGCGGCCGCGCTGCGCGCGCTCGAGGCGGACGGCGCGGCGGCGGAGCGGCGCTGGCGCGCCGAGGCGGCGACGCTGACGGAGGCCGACGTGCTGCTCGTGCTCTCGCTCTCGCCCGATCGCCTCGGCCTCGCCGCGTTCGACGGACGCGGCGCGCCGCTCGGCGAGCCCCTCGACCGCGAGGGCGACGACGCGGACGCCGCGCAGGGCTACCTCGACACGGTGCTCCCCCCGCCGATGGTCCCGTTCTACGGCCAGTGGTGGTTCTGGACGCCGATCGCGCTCGGCGTCGCCATCGCGCTCGCCGCGGTGACCTACTTCGTCGTCAACACCCCCGACGTCCGGATCCACGGTGGCGTGCTCGTCCCGGAGTGAGCACGCCGTGTTGCTCGCGGCGCTCGCGCTCGCCGGCTGCGTCGGCGGCCGCCGCGTCGACCTCGAGTGGCACACGCCTGCGGAGTGCGCCGACGCGTCGGAGGGGAGCTGTCCGCTCGGCGCGGTGCGCTCGCTCTCGACGGTGCTCGAGCGCGTCGACGGGACGATCGAGTTCGATGGCTGCGAGCCCGCGCCCGAGGGGCTCTGCACGCTCCGCGACCTGCAAGACTTCTTGTTCGTCTCGCGGGCGACGCCCTCGCAGGGCGTCGAGATCTTCGTCACCGGCTGGACCGAGCTCGGCTGCGCCGCCCCGCCGGGGGGCCGGCCGCGCGGCGATCTCGCGCTAGGCTGCGAGACGTTCGGCGTCGGCGTGATCGACCTCGAGAGCACCGACGTCGTCCCCCTGTGGTGCGACTGCCCGTACGTGAGGCCATGAAGAAGACCCACCGACCCGACCTCTGCTCGTGGAGCCGCTTCGACGAGGCCCGCGACCTCGACTTCCACTCGCTCGCGTGGCTCCGCGAGGGCGGCGCGATCCTCTTCGATCCGTTCCCCCTCTCGGACCACGACCGCGCCCAGCTCGCGGGCGGCGTCGCGTGGATCGCGATCACCAACTCCGACCACGTGCGCGCGGCGAAGGAGCTCGCCGCGTCGTTCGGCGCGAAGATCGCGGGGCCCGCGGGCGAGCGCGGCGCGCTCGGGATCGAGTGCGACCGCTGGCTCGCGCAAGGCGACTTGCTGGTCGACGGACTGGAGACGCTCGTCCTCCACGGATCCAAGACCCCGGGCGAGCTCGCGTTCCTCCTCGAGGAGACCACGCTGATCACCGGCGACCTCGTCCGCGCCCACGCCGGCGGCCGGCTCGACCGGCTGCCCGACGCGAAGCTCGCCGACCGCGAGGCGGCGCTCGCGTCGATCCGCGGCCTCCTCGCGCACGAGCGCGTCGACGCGATCCTCGTCGGCGACGGCTGGCCGGTCTTCCGCGGCGCGCGCGCGCTCCTCGAGGAGCTCGTCGCGCGCGGGTGACGATCACTCCACTGGGAACGCGCGCTCCAGCCGGAACACCAGGGTGAGATCGAACCCGTCCGCGAATTGCGCGTCCGCCGCGCAGTCGATCCCGCTCGCCACGGTGCCGTCACCGTCGACGCAGCGATCGATGCGCCCGTCGCGATCGGTGTCCTCGAACCGCTCGCGTCCGTCGCGGTCGGCGTCCACGTCGGGCTGCACGCCCGCGGCGACCGCGACGTCGAGCATGGTCCGCGGGTCGGTCGGATCCGCGCCCTCCAGATCGCCGACTCGCTCGGTCTGCATCTGGCGCACGGTCCACACCGCGTGGGCCTCCGCGTCCTCGATGTGGACCTCGTCGATCACCACGCCGCCGTCGGTCGCGCGCCCCTCGATGCCGTACGCGCGGCCCGAGATCTGCCACCACACCGGGAAGACCGAGAGACCGCCCATCTCGTCGAGGCGCCCGATGGGGAGCCGCCCGTCCAGGGTCTGCCCCTCGATCAAGAGCGGGCCCGACACGAGGGGCTCGGGCGGATCGCTGCCGGGCAGGTAGCTCGCGGGCTGGATGGCGATCGGGCCGCCTTCCTCGCAGAGGTCCGTCGCGTCGACCGCCGTGCCCACCAGGAGCGCCGCGCTCGCGAGCTCCTCGCCCGCGTCGCGGTGCATGTGGACGACGACGACCGTCGCGCCATCGCACGCGACCGAGCCGAGCTGCTCCCGGATCAGCCGGAACTCGTCGGTCTCCATCGTCAGGATCTCGCCGACGCGGGTCGACGGATCCGGGTGCAGGCGCACGAGGATGAAGTGCTCGTCGATCGCGGGGAGCGGCCGCGCGGTCTCGTCGCACGCGGCGAGCGCGAGGGCGAGGCCGATCCACGTCGCGGCGAGGCGCGCCATCGCCGCGATCCTATCAGGAGCGGAGACTCGGGGAGCGAGAGTGAATCGAGGCCAGGTCAGAGACCGAGTGGATGGAGCGCAGGTCGGCGCGCAGCGCCGGCCGTCGCGCGAGGGGCCCCCGCGCGGAGGCGCGGGGCGCGAACGCGCGCCAGCGCGTTC
>JAYRVK010000782.1:0-5327 GCA_041918555.1 Sandaracinaceae bacterium | reverse complement strand
GGCGTCTCGAGCGAGATGGGCTCCTTCGCGATCTTCAGGACCTTGCGGACCTTGTCGAGGGGCATCTCCATCTTCTCGGCGATCTCCTCGGGCGTCGGCTCGCGGCCGAGCTCCTGCACGAGGTAGCGCGAGGTGCGGATGAGCTTGTTGATCGTCTCGATCATGTGGACCGGGATGCGGATCGTCCGCGCCTGATCGGCGATCGCGCGCGTGATCGCCTGCCGGATCCACCACGTCGCGTACGTCGAGAACTTGTAGCCGCGGCGGTACTCGAACTTGTCCACCGCCTTCATGAGGCCGATGTTTCCCTCCTGGATCAGGTCCAGGAACTGCAGCCCGCGGTTCGTGTACTTCTTCGCGATGCTCACCACGAGGCGCAGGTTCGCCTCGACCAGCTCGGCCTTCGCCCGCTCCGCCTGGCGCTCACCGAGGTGGAGCTTCTTGTAGGTCGCGCGGAGCGAGCTGACCGGCTGGCCCATCTCGTCCTCGACGGTCTTGATCTGGCGCTGCGCCTCCGCGATCGCGTCGATCATCCCGCGGACCTGATCGGCGGTGAGCCCGAGCTTGCGCTGCACACGCCGCGCGGCGTTGTCGTTGGTCGACAGGTCGCGCAGCATCTTCTTCATGCCGTTCGCGTCCTTGCCGACCCGCCGCTCGCACTCGGCGATCGTGGCCTCGGCGCGCTCGACGCGGCGGATGTAGAGCTTGATGGCGCCGACGACCTTGTCGATCGTCTTCTTGTTGAGCCCGAGCGCGCGGAGCGCGCCGCGCCGATCGCGGTTCACGCGATCGAGCTGGTCCTGGAGCCCCTTGCGGGCCGACGCCTTCTTCGCCGCCGCGACCTCCTCCTTGACCTTGAGGCCCTGCGCCTCGAGGCGCTTGACCCGATCGATCACCTTGCCGACCGTCGTCCGGTACTCCTCCTCGGAGGTCGTCTCGGGATCGTAGGCCTTGAGGATGTCCTTGGGGCGCTTGGTCCCGCGGCGGACCGCCTCGCCGATCTCGATGATCTCCTGGACCGCCACGCGGCTGTCGAGGATGACCTCGAAGATCCGATCCTCGCCCTGCTCGATGCGCCGCGCGATCTCGACCTCGCCCTCGCGCGTGAGGAGCGAGACCGAGCCCATCTTGCGCAGGTACATGCGGACCGGGTCGTTGCTCTTGGTGTAGAGCCCCTGATCCGACGGAGGCGGCAGCGTGCTGCGGCGCGCCTTGCGCTCGCCGTTCTTCTGCTTGTTGACCTTCGCGTTGCCGGCGTGATCGACGACCTCGATCTCCTCGCCGCCGAGGGTCATCATCAGCTCGTCGATCTGGTCGGAGCTGACCTCCGACGCGAGCGCGTCGTTGATCTCGTCGTAGGTGAGGAAGCCCTTGCCCTTGCCGCGCTCGACGAGCTGCGAGAGCTCGCGTCGATCCTTCTCGCGCGCCTTGGCCTTGGCCTGGGTCCGACCGTTCGTGGCCGGCTTCTTGGTCGGCGCCGCCTCCACCGCCTCTCGCGGTGCCTTGGTCGTCGCTCGGCCGTTCCGCCCCGTCTTGTCCACCACCATCGTCACCTCTCGGCCTCGCCGGCGCGCGGCGCGCCCCGGAAGGATTCGTTCATCTGACGCATCAGAGCCTCGGCGCGCACGTCGTCCCCGGCGCGCTTGGCCTCCAGAAATTCACGCCTCAAGCGCTTGGTCTCCCGGGCGATCCGGTCACGCTCCAGCTTCGGCGCTGCGCGCTCCACAAATCGTCTTGCACCCGCCTCGTCCTCGAACTCCTGGACCGCCAGCCGGCGCTCGAGCCAGTGCCGCGCGGAGCTGCCCTCGGGGAATTCCTTCAGGAGCTCCGACGCGTCCACTCCTCGAGCACCCACCCAGCGCGCCGTGGAGAGAAAGATGGCGCGAAGTTCCGCGCTCGTCAAAAGCGGCTGGACGGTTCGTGCGCACTCGTCGGCGTGGAGGCCCGGCTGGTCGAGGAACGCGCCGACGAGCTGCGCCTCGAGCGCGGGGAGCCGCACCTCGGGCGCGCGCACCGGCGCGCTCGCGGGCGCCGCGGGATCGGGCGCGGCGCGCCGGGCCGGCCGCGCGCCGCGGGCGCCGCGCCGGAGCTGATCGCGGACCGCGCCGAGGTCGCCGATCTCGAAGGCGTGCGCGACGCGCTCGACGTACAGCCGCGCCTCGACGGGGCTGTCGATCGACGCGATCACCGGGCCGAGCGACTCGATCGCGTCGGCGCGCGCGGCCGGATCGCGGCCGGCCTCGTGCGCCGCGCGCTCGATCAGCCAGTCGACGATCGGCGGCGCCTGCTCGACGAGCGCGCGCAGCGCGCCCGCGCCGCGCTCGCGCAGGAAGCTGTCGGGGTCGGCCCCGGGCGGGAGCGTGACGACCTTGCCGGCGATCCCGGCGCGCGCGAGGAGCGGCTGCGCCGCAGCGACCGCCTTGCGCCCCGCGGCGTCTCCGTCGAACAAGAGCACCGCGCTCGCGACGAAGCGGCGCAGGAGCTTGGCCTGCATCTCGGTGAACGCGGTGCCGAGCGGCGCGACGACGTTCGCGAAGCCGTACTGCGCCAGCGACACGACGTCGAAGTTCCCTTCGCACAAGAGCGCGACGCCCTCGCGGCGCAGCTCGACGCGCGCCTCGTGCAGCCCGAAGAGGATCTCGCCCTTCTTGTAGAGCGCGGTCTCCGGCGAGTTGATGTACTTCGCGGGCGCCTCGCGCAGCTCCTCCTCGCCCGGCGGCGCCGCGAGCGAGCGCCCGCTGAACGCGACGATCTTCCCGTGCACGTCGGCGATGGGGAACATCAGCCGGTGGCGGAAGCGGTCGTAGTGACCCTCGCCCTGCTTGCGCGGCACGATCAGGCCGACCTGCTCCGCGTCGCGCGGGCTCACGCCGCGCTTGCCGAGGAACGTCGCGAGCTCGTCCCAGCCGTGCGGCGCGTAGCCCAACCGGAAGCGCTCGACCGTCGGTCGCTCGATGCCCCTCCGAGACAGCTCCGCCCACGCCATCTCCCCGAACCTATGCGCATCCAGCGATTTGACGAAAAAACCCGCGGCCGACTCCAGCACCGAGAGCAGCCGCTCGCGCCGGACGCGCGCCTGCTTCGCCGCGCTCGCCTCCTCGTCGTCGAGATCGGTGATCTCGACGCCGACCTTCTCGGCGAGCGCGCGGACCGCGTCGGGGAACGCGAGCCCGTCGATGCGCATGAGGAAGGTGATCGCGTCGCCGGACACCTGGCAGCCGAAGCAGTGGAAGAAGCCGCGATCGGGGTGGACGTAGAAGGACGGAGTCTTCTCGTTGTGGAACGGACAGAGGCCCTTGAGGCTCGTGCCGGAGCGCTTGAGGTCCACGTACTCGCGCACGATCGCGACGATGTCGGCGCGGTCGCGGACCTCCGCGACCTTGTCCTCCGGGATCAACGTCGCGTCTCCTTCCCCACCTCGCCCACCGCCCCCTCGAAAGCGCGGAGGATTAGCGTGACCCCCCACCCCGTCAAGGGGGGCCCCCTGCGCTTGCGAGGGATCGCACGCGGCACTATCACCGCCCGCGGTGGAGTCTCCCTCCGACCGCCCGCTCGGCGAGGTGCTGCTCGTGTACGCCGGGGTGACCGCGGTCACCGCCGTGGTCACGTGGCTCCCGCGCGTCCTGCCCGGCATGACCGAGTACGTCTCGCTCGTCGTCGGCGCGGCGTTCCTCCTCGTCGCGGTGCGCATCGCGCGACGGCGCGGGCGCGACGGCACGAGGTACTTCGGGATCGATCTCGGCGGGCTGCTCGAGCCGCCGGATCCCGACGACGCGCGCCCGCCCGGCCCGCTCGGCATCTACGATCTCGGACGCGCCATCAAGAGCGCGGCGCCGAGCGCGCTGACCGAGACGGGGATCGCGCTCGCGACGGCCGCCCTGATCTTCCCGCCGTTCGTCGTCGGCTTCTACTACTGGCACCAGCCGACGCAGCCCTTCGCGCTCGTGATCCCCGAGGACTTCGCAGAGCTCGCGCTGACGCAGCTCCTCGTGATCGCGCTCCCCGAAGAGGCCTTCTTCCGCGGCTACGTGCAGACACGCCTCGGCGAGCGGTGGTCGGCCAAGCCACGGTGGACGTTCGGGCTCGTCGATCCCCGGGTGCTCGTGCTCCAGGCCGCGCTCTTCGCCGTGATCCACTTCGCGTCGATCCCGCACCCCGCGCGCCTCGCGGTGTTCTTCCCCGCGCTCCTCTTCGGCGTCCTGCGCGCGTGGCGCGGCGGCATCGGCGCGGCCATGCTCCTCCACGCCCTGAGCAACGTGCTCGCCGAGCTGCTCGAGAAGGGCTTCTCGCTCGCCTCGCCATGAGAGCCGCCTTCTTCGATCTCGACCGCACCCTCGTGTGCGTGAACACCGCGCCGCTCTACGTGCGCTGGCAGATCCGCGAGAAGAAGCTCCGCTGGGCCGACTACGCCCGCGTCACGTGGTGGGGGGTGCAGTACACCCTCGGCGTGCTCGACGCCGCCGGCGCGAGCGAGCGCGCGGTCGGGACGCTCGAGGGGATCGCGGAGGACACCTTCCGGGCCGAGTGCGCGGACTGGGTCCGCCGCGAGGTGCTGCCGCTCGTCACCGACCGCGCGAAGCGAGAGGTCGAGCGCCGGCGCGCCGAGGGCTGCTTGCTCGCGCTCCTCACCTCGACGACGCACTACGTCGCCGATCCGATCGCCGACGCGATCGGCGTCCCCCACGTGCTCGCGAGCCGGATCGAGGTCGACGCCGGCCGCTTCACGGGGCAGCTCGCCGAGCCGCTCTGCTACGGCGAGGGCAAGGTGGATCGCGCGCGACGCTTCGCCTCGGAGCACCGGATCGATCTCGACACGAGCTCGTTCTACACGGACAGCGTGAGCGACCTGCCGATGCTCGAGGTCGTCGGCGAGCCGCGCGTGATCAACCCCGACCCGCGCCTGCGCCACGTCGCGCGCAAGCGCGGCTGGTCGGTCGAGACCTGGGCGTGAGCCCGAGGAGTGAGGGGAGAGCCATGACCCACCGGATCCTTCCGCCGATCCCTCGCATCGTCGTCGAGGACGTCGTCCGCCGCGCGCTCCACGAGGACCTCGCGCGCGGCGATCTCACGACCGACGCGTGCGTGCCGATGGACGTCGGCGGGATGCCCGTCTTGCGCGCGCGCGAGCCGATGATCGTCGCCGGGCTCGATCTCTTCGAGGCGAGCTTCCACGCCGTCGACCCGCGCGTCCGGGTCGACCGCCTCGTCGAGGACGCGGGCCGCGTGGCCGCGGGGGAGATCGTCGCCAAGGTCACGGGCTCGGCGAACTCGATCCTCAAGGGCGAGCGCGTCGCGCTCAACCTCGTGCAGCGCATGAGCGGCGTCGC
>JAYRVK010000781.1:0-6934 GCA_041918555.1 Sandaracinaceae bacterium | reverse complement strand
TGCGCGCCGCGTGGAGCGCGGCTCGCCGCGCCTCGCGTTCCTTCGATCGGGCGAGCCACCGCCGGATGGCGAAGCTCGCTCCGCCGACCAGGAGCCAGGCAGCGAAGAGCACGGCAAGGGCCTTGTCGGGAGCGCAGCGGAGCAGGGCGACGAGGCTTTCGGCCACCATGAGAACCGCGGCGGCACGCAGCGCGATCGGCGGCAGCCACGACGGGACATATCTCTTTGCGATGTGCCAGGTGAGGAGCGCTAGGCCCACACCAACGACGAGCGCCTCCACGGCTACGTGACCTCGGTGAGATCGACCGTGGGCACTCCATCCCGCAGGTCGGCGTCGGTGAGCCGTACGAGGACGGTGCGTCGGGCCGTCTGGACCTTGATCCAACGCGCGCCCTCTCTCTCCCGGCGATATCGGAAGGGGGGAGCAGGTCGCGCGCACCCCGAACAAGCGCCTTCGCCGAAGCGGGGGCGCTTGCATCCCTGGCAGAACGAGCCGCTCACGCGAGTGCTCCCTGGACTGCGGCCGCGATGGAGTCGTGTGCCTGCTCGGCCTCAGCCTCGATCCCCACGACGAGCGCGAGGCCGCGCGAGAAGACGACAACCCTCGCGCGCTCATCGTCGTCACAGTCCTGGTAGAACCGTCGCGCCCGCTCCACTCGGCCGGAACGAACGGCGCCGATGACGGCCGCGGGTCCGCGCCGCTCGGCTCGCGGAAGGTACTTCTCCCGCACGGCGCTCCTCGGCATTCCGTCGGCGACGTCCTGGATGAGTTCGGGGAGCTCGTGGGCGCGCTCCTCTCGCTCGAAGCGTCGCGCGGCCTCGCGCACGAGGAGAACGAGCGAGGGCCCGAAGCTCATGATCTCGGGGTGCTCGTGCTCGTACCCGCGTACCGTCTCCGCGATCCAGACCGCGTGCTTCGCGAGCTGGTAGTCGAGGCCGGCGGACTCGTAGGTCTTCTTGACAGGGAGCCGGGCGTCGCGGACCGCCGCGTCGAAGCGCTCCACGTTCTCGGCGTGCTCGAGGATGGGCGCGAGGGCCGCGCGGCTCCTCGCGATCACGCGCTCGCTGTCGCGCATGTCGTCGACGGTGCCCGGCGGCAGCTTGAGGAGCGGCGAACGTTCATCGTCTTCGTGTTCGTACATGCCTTGTCATTCGGGCCAGAGCGTGGGTCTGTGGCCGGCTACTCGGAGTAACCGCGCCACACGAGCCCGTCGTGCTCCGAATGCACTTCTGGGGGGCAACGGAGTCGGAAATGGCATTGCACGAGATCACGAAGCGGTTCATCGCGCCGCTCGACTGCATGAAGGCGTGGGCGCTTCGCATGGCGCACGTCGGCGTGGCGCCGATGGTCACCGGCGTCGACCAGTGGACGCTGATCTGCCTCGAGTGCGGCCGTTGGTGGCGCATCCCCGGACCGCCCATCGGTGGGCGGCGACTGCCGCCGGGCTACTGGCGCTGCTGGAACCACTGCAACGAGCACATGCGCGCGGCGCGGTAGCGGTCAGCCGATGATTCGGAACGTGAGGTTCAACCGCGGGCCGACCCTCCGGGTCGTCTTCGGTACGCCATGGCGCCAGTGCCTCTAGACCGCGCCGCCCATCACGAAGAGCGACCCGTCGCCGAGATCGAACGCGCGGCGCTCCTTGGTCGTTTTCGACTGGAGCACGAAGCGGCGCGGCGCTCCGAGCGAGACCGACGCGATGAGCACTTCGTCCGGCGCGTTGGGGCCGAGCTCGAGCTCCGCGTCCGAGTGGAAGCTCATCGAGTCGCGGCCGTCGCGGTAGTAGTTCGCGAGGACCGAGTTGAAGCGGACGCTGAGCAGCCCCTCGAGGCGATCGCGGACGGCGTCGAATTCGGCCGTCCAAGCGCTCGGCTCGAAGCGGCGCCCAGAGTAGCGGTAGCTCGCGCCCGGATCGCCGTGCCAGCTCGTGAGGCGCGGCGTCGCGACGTCGCGACCCAAGATACGCAAACGCACGGACTTCAGCGGCAGGGAGGCGACGAGCGCGTCCATCACGGCGTGATGGTCGGGCACGAAGTCCTGCACGAGCGCGATCCAGCCGTTCCGAGGGAGGTCTTGCTTCAAGGGGGTCATGTCGGCGTATTCGGTCGGCGCCGCCGCCCTGTGGCGCCGCCACAAGAGAGCGGCTTCGGTCGAATCCTTTCCGAGGTCATGCCTCGGAGGAGAGCGCGCTTGAAGTCGGCACACGAGTGGATGAACGTTCGGGAGGCGGCCGAGATCCTCGGCTTCGCCGTGGTCTCCCTGCGACGCGCGATCGAACGCAACGCGCGGCGCGCGGCGGATGGTGGAACCGAGGCGAGCTTCGATGGAGTACGTGCCCGAAAGATCGGGCGCAACTGGCGGGTGCAGCTGTCGTCCGCGTGGGCTCCGAGGCGCTCCTGACGCCGTCGAAACCGCTGACCTCGCGTGCTACCTCTATCCGAGCGGAAGCACGCGTCATGGCGGGAGTTGGAAGCTATGGCCGTGCGTACGGAAACGCGCCGCGGAACGCGGCGTTGGCTCATTGACATCAGGTACAGCAAGCCGGACGGAACCCGAGGCAGGTTCCGCCGGTACGCCGAGGTGCAGACGCTCACCGCGGCGCGCGTGGAGGACAGGCGACGCCTCATGCTGCTCGCGACGACGGGCTACCCGTTCGAGCGGGCCGAGGTCGAAGCGGAGGGCTCGTTCTCGGAGGAGTCGCCCGAGCCTCGGGAGATGCCGACGTTCGAGTCGGTGGCGAAGGACTACCTCGAGCAGTTCGCGACGAGCCACCTCAAGCCGTCGACGCGTGCGTCGTACCGCAAGGTGATCGAGGCGCACCTGATCCCGGCGCTCGGCTCGCTCAAGCTCGACGAGATCGACGCCGCAGCCGTCCGCGAGTTCGACGCGAGGCTCCAGGCGAAGAAGCGGCGCCCGTCCACGCGACGCAACGTCCAGCTCGTCCTACGCTCGATCCTCCGGCGGTACGCGGTCGAGGCGCGCATCCTCGATGTGGCGCCGCAGCTTCCGAGGCTTCCGCGGAGCGGAGCGACGATCACGACGACGCTCACGGCCGACGAGGTCCGCGCGCTGCTCGGGGCGAGCAGCTCCGACGAGCGGGTTGCCTTCATGCTCGGCGGGTACGCTGGGCTCCGGGCCGGAGAGATCCGCGGGCTGCGCTGGCGGGACGTGAACCTCGCCCAGGGGATGCTCGTCGTTCGGCGCAGCATCTGCCAGGGCGAGGTGGCGGCGCCGAAGTCCGGGCACGAGCGGTTGGTCCCGCTGGTGCGCGAGCTCCGCGAGGCGCTCGAGGAGGTCGCGGAGCGCCCGCTCGACGCGCCGGTTACCCGCGGTCCTCGCAAGCCGTGGACGGACTGGTCGCTCAACAAGGCGTTCGTGCGGGCGTGCCGTCGGGCCGGGCTCCGGAGCACCTGGCGCCTGCACGACCTGAGGCATTTCTTCGTGACCTCGCTCTTCCGCGCGAACCTCCCCGCGCCCCTCGTGCAGAAGCTCGCCGGGCACGAGCACCTCGCGACCACGCAGAGGTACGCTCACCTCGTCGAGCTCGACCTCGCGGGTGTCGCGACCGCGTTTGAGCGGGTGACGCGGGGCGCCAGCGGGGTGACGCCCGCCGAGCCGCCTCCGGCCGAGTAGTCCTCACCCCGGCGTTCTGCTAGTCATCTCGTGAACTTGGAGGAGTGGCCGAGTGGTCGAAGGCAGCGGTTTTGAAAACCGCCGAGCCCGCAAGGGCTCCAGGGGTTCGAATCCCTTCTCCTCCGTTCGCGCGTGCGGGGCGTGCGGCGCCTCGCTCGACGGCGTCGCGTACGACGGCGCGGGCGGGCGCACGTGGGTGTGGCGCTGCGCCTGCGGCTGGGCCGCGGCGCGCACCGAGGCGCCCACCTCACCGGACTCGAGCGCGGCCTTCACGATCGCGCGCGCGCTCGAGCGGATGAGCCCCGAGGCGAAGGTGGCCTCGGGAGCCGACGGAGTGTATGGAGCGGGCGAGCACGGAGAAGGAGCGGACCATGAGTGAAGCCGTCGAGAAGATCCTCGCGAACTACGCCGGAGAGAGCCCGGCCATCATCGGCAACCTGCGGCGCATGCTCGAGCACGGCGCGCTCGCGGGCACCGGCAAGATGGTCATCCTCCCCGTCGATCAGGGCTTCGAGCACGGCCCCGGCCGCAGCTTCGGCCCGAACCCCGCCGGCTACGATCCCTTCTACCACCCGAGGCTCGCGGTGGCCTCGGGCTGCAACGCCTACGCGGCCCCCCTCGGCTTCATCGACGCGATCGCGCACACCTACGCGGGCTCGCTCCCGCTGATCCTCAAGGTGAACAACAGCGATCTGCTCTCCGACGTCGGCGGGTTCCAGTCGGCGCTGACCTCGAGCGTGAGAGACGCCGTCCGCCTCGGCTGCTCCGCGATCGGCTTCACGATCTACCCGGGCTCGAGCCGTCGGAACGAGACGTTCGAGCAGATCCGCGACCTCATCGCGGAGGCGCGCGAGGCGGGCCTGCCGACGGTGATGTGGGCGTACGCGCGCGGCAACATGTCCAAGGACGACGAGACCGCGCTCGACGTGATCGCGTACGCCGCGCACGTCGCCTGTCAGCTCGGCGCGCACGTCGTGAAGGTGAAGCCGCCGACCGCGCACCTCGGCCGCGCCGACGCGAAGAAGTTCTATGCGGAGATCCCGCACGAGGCGCTCGCGGACCGCATCCGCCACGTGAAGCAGGCCGCGTTCGACGGCCGGCGGATCGTGATCTTCTCGGGCGGCGACGCGAAGGACCGCGAGAGCGTCCTGGCCGACATCCGCGGCATCCACGCGGGCGGCGGCGACGGCTCGATCATGGGCCGCAACGCCTTCCAGCGGACGTGGGACGACTCGCTCTCGCTCCTCGCCGACGCGATGGCGATCTACAAGGGGTGAGGCTTCCGAGGGGCTCCGCGCCGGTCCGGGCTCGATCGGTTGGGCTACACTCGGCGCGATGCGGACCCTCGCGCTCGCTGCGCTCCTCACCCTCGCTGGCTCGACGGCGGCGGCGGACGACATCGCTCCGCCGCCGGCGGAGTGCCCGCGCGGCGCCGTCGGGACCTCCGAGCACGCCGGCGAGTGGTGCGCGGCGACGACGTGCGCGACCGACGCGGACTGCACGCGGGACGGCCTGCGCCGGCAGGGCGTCCACCAGCACGAGCCCGGCCCCCTCGTCTGCGGTGACGCCGCGCTCTGCGTGACCGAAGAGGAGTACACGCTCGGTGGGCTCTGGCCGGACCAGCCGCCGCGGGGCGTCCGACGGATCGGCCGCGCCTGCGTCGGCGACGCCTGCCCCACCGGCGGCGCCTGCGAGACCGCGCGGCGATGCGTCCCACCCGGCGCGGAGCCCCCCCCCGCGCCGCGCACCGCGCCGGCCCCGCCGCCTGCGTCGTCCGCGGCGCCACCCCGACCCCGCGAGGACGGTGGAGGCCGGGGCTGCGCGGCGAGCCCCGCCCGCGGTCGCGGCGCGGTCGCAGCGCTCGCTTTCTTCGCGGCGATCGCGCAGGGCTTGCGGTCCCGGCGAGATCGCGGCATTCACGCGCGATGCGCAGCAACCTCTCTCCCCTCCTCTCGATCTTCCTCGTGACGGCCTGCGGCGGCGGCGGTGGATCGGACCACGCCTCGGGCCACCCCCACGCGGGCGGCGAGCACGGCGGGGCCGCCCACGAGCACGACTTCTCCGACGTCGAGCGCTTCGCCGCGATGTTCGACGATCCCGCGCGCGACGAGTGGCAGCGGCCGGCGGACGTGATCGCGATGCTCGAGCTCGAGGAGGGCGCGGTGGTCGCCGACCTCGGCGCGGGCACCGGCTACTTCGCGTCGCACCTGAGCGCGGCGGTCGGCGCGAGCGGGCGCGTGCTCGCGCTCGACACCGAGCCCGCGATGGTCTCCCACATGGAGCGCCGCTTCGCCGAGGCGGGCCTCACGAACGTCGAGGCCCGCGCGGTCGCCGCGGACGACCCCGGGCTCGCGCCGGGCTCGGTGGATCGGATCCTCGTCGTCGACACCTGGCATCACATCCAGGATCGCCCCGCGTACGCGCACCGCCTGGCCGAGGCGCTCCGCCCCGGCGGCTTCGTCCTCGTGGTCGACTACACCGAGGAGAGCCCGCACGGCCCCCCGATGGCGATGCGCCTCAACGAGCACGAGGTGCACAGCGAGCTCACCCACGGCGGGCTCACCTGCGCCGCGGTCGAAGAAGAGCTCCCGTACCAGTTCGTCGTGCGCGCCAACCGCCGCGAGTAGAGGTCCAAAGAAATCGTGCGCCGGTCGCCGCGCGCCCGCGTTCAGGCTCTGAAACGGAGGCTGAACGCCATGACCAAGAAGATCCTGCTCGCCCTCGCCCTGACCCTCGGGACCGCCGCCCTCACCACCCCGCCCGCCTTCGCGTGCGGCGGCTACGGCGCCGCGCTCGAGACCCCGGAGGAGCGCGCCGTCCGCGAGACGCTGCTCGCCCGCATGCAGCCGCGCGTCGAGGACGGCGTCTCCGTGTGGGTCACCGACGTGGTCGTCACCGAGAGGGATCGCGCGACCGCGCGCCTCGTGCTCGCGCGCGGCGACTCGTACCGCGCGCACCAGGTCGAGCTGCGCCAGCGCGGCGGTGAGTGGCGGATCCTGCGCTTCTCGTGATCGCGCTACTCGTCGGGGAGGGTCCGGAGCAGGCGCTCGACGCTCACGTCGAACCGGCTCCGGATCAGATCGAGCACGCTCTCCACCTCGCGCCGCTCCGCGCCGAGGCGCTCGCGCAGCCCCCGCTCGGTCGCGCGCTCGATCGCCTCGCGGATCGACGCGAGCTGGCGGACGACCGTCGCGCGGTGGACCCCGTACATCGTCGCGAGCGCGTCGAGCGTGACCCTGCGCAGGAAGTGCAGGCGCAGGAGGTTGCGCTCGCGCGGCGAGAGGCCCGCCACCGCCTCCT
>JAYRVK010000780.1:0-1830 GCA_041918555.1 Sandaracinaceae bacterium | reverse complement strand
GTCGTGACCGGAAGGAGGGCCTTCACCGTGGGTTTGCCCGGCGGCTCGCGGGCGGCGCCGAGCACGCGACGCAGGTCCTTCGTGCGCGGCTCGAGCTGCGCCCACTCTGCGGCGCCGAGCAGGATCCCGACGACCTCGTCGGAGACGACGGAGGGCGCGAGCGCGGGCCCCGGCGGCGCGAGCGCGGCCCCCGGCGGCGGAGGCACGGCGCCCGGCGGCGTCGTCGCCGCGCTCGGCGGCGCGGTGCCGGGCGGGGGCGGCACCACCAGGCCCTCGTCGCTCTGCGCGGCCGCCGTGCCGGGGAACGCCGACAGCACGACGAGACCGACCACGAGCGGCGCGCGGAGACCCATCCCTCCATCCTAGACGGTCGTGGGGCTGCGCGTCGCCCTCGGGTTTGGTAAGGGGGTGCGCCATGACGAACGCCCCCCCTCCCGCCCGCGGGTTCGCCGCGGTGGTGCTGGCCGCCGGCCAGGGAACGCGGATGAAGAGCGCGCTCCCGAAGGTCCTGCACGAGATCTGCGGCCGGCCGATGGTCGCGTGGCCCGTCGCCGCCGCGCTCGAGGCCGGGGCCGAGCGGGTCGTGGTGGTGCTGGGGCACGGCAAGGACGCGGTCGAGGCCGCGCTCGTGCCCGACCCGCGCGTGACTACCGCGCTCCAGGCCGAGCAGCGGGGCACCGGCCACGCGGTCCGCTGCGCCCTGCCCGCGCTCGAGGGATGGGACGGGGCGGTGGTGATCCTCTACGGCGACGTGCCCCTGATCGAGCCCGAGGCGATCCGCGCGCTCGCGGCCGCGCGCGGAGACGGGGTGCTCTCGCTCCTCACGTGCCGCGCTCCGGACCCCGCGGGCTACGGGCGGATCCTGCGCGACGGCGGGCGCGTGATCGGGATCCGCGAGCACAAGGACTGCTCCGAGGCCGAGCGCGCGATCGACGAGATCAACCCGGGCCTCTACGCGGCCGACGCCGCGTTCCTGCGCGAGGCGCTCACCGATCTGAAGGCGAACAACGCGCAGGGCGAGCTCTACCTGACCGACATCGTCGCGGCCGCGTCGTCCGAGGGCGGCGCGCGCGCGGTCGACTGGCCGCTCGAGAGCCTGCAGGGCGTCAACGATCGCGCGCAGCTCGCGGACGCCGCGAAGCTCATGCGGCGGCGCATCGCGACCCGCCACGCGAAGGCCGGCGTCACCATCCGCGATCTCGATCGCGTGGACATCGACGCGGACGTGACCATCGCGGCGGACGCGGTGATCGAGCCGGGCGTCGTGCTCCGCGGCGCGACGCGCATCGGCGAGGGCGCGCACGTCGACGTCGGCTGCGTGCTCACCGACGTGCTCGTCGACGCGGGTGCACGGCTCAAGCCGTATTCCGTCGCGTCCGAGAGCTCGATCGGGCCGGGCGCGGAGGTCGGGCCCTTCTCGCACCTGCGCCCCGCGTCGGTGATGGGCCCGCGCAGCAAGGTCGGGAACTTCGTCGAGATGAAGAAGACCACGCTCGGCGAGGAGGCCAAGGCCAACCACCTCAGCTACCTCGGCGACGGCGTCGTCGGGCCGCGCGTGAACATCGGCGCGGGCACCATCTTCTGCAACTACGACGGCTTCCAGAAGCACGTGACGGTCCTCGAGGAGGGCTGCTTCATCGGGAGCGACTCGCAGCTCGTCGCGCCGATCACCGTGGGCGCGGGCGCCTACGTGGCGACGGGCACCACCGTCACGCGCGACGTCCCGGCCGAGGCGCGCGCGGGCGGCCCCGCGCCCCCCTCCAACAAAGAAGTCGAACCCCCCCCCCACCGCGCGCGCCCCCCCCGCGCGGCCCAGAACGAGTTGAGCCG
>JAYRVK010000779.1:0-10517 GCA_041918555.1 Sandaracinaceae bacterium | reverse complement strand
CTCGAGCTCGGCGAGGAGCTCCGCGCCGAAGAGGTCCACGCGCGTGCCGAGGAGCTGGCCGAACTTGACGAACGTCGGCCCGAGCCGCTCGAGGGCGCTTCGCAGCCGGCGGCCGAGCTCGGCCTCCGACGCGCGCGCCTTCTCCGCCTCGTCGGGCGCCTCCCCGTCGGCCGACGTGGCCTCCGGTCGCGTGAGGAAGCCGAGCCCCTCCTCGGCGAACACCTTCGAGATCTCGGCGATCCGGCCGACCTTCATGCGCCACCCCCTCGCCGAGACTACGGGGCTCCGTCGATCGAGGAAAGCGTCGGGCCCGCGGGGGCACTGAGCCGGTGCCGCGAGGCGAAAGCATCGAGCAAGGTGTATCGCGATCGGCGAATCGACGACACGGGCTTCGCGGCGCGGTCTCGCTCATCGGGAAGATCGTGCGACCGCCTCGTCCTCGATGCCGTAGCTTCGCGTCCGATGCGGACGCACGGCTCATCCTCTTCGCATCAGCTCGAGGAGATCGCCACAGGCGAGGTTTGCGCGCATGAGCCGCTCCGGCGTGACCTCGCGGACATGTGCGATCTCGTTCCGCACCGGAGCGATCTGCTCGAGGGCCTGGGTGAGTCGCTGCTTGGCGTCCTTGGTACCGCCGAATCGGTCGCGCGCGTGCTGCCACATCTCACCGGACACCAGCGTGAGGAGCTGACCCAGGTAGAGGTAGTCGACGACGCTCAACGGATCGGCCCCGGCCGGCCGTGAGCGCAGGGCCCGCGCGAGCGTGTCGCGCTCCCGCTCCGAGAGCGCTGCCTCGATCTTCGCCGCCGCGCCGTCGCCGAAGCGCGACACGAAGACCTCGCGGACGACGGCGCGCACCGCGCGCTCGGTCTCTCCGATGCGTTGCCACACGAGCTCCGCGCCCGGCAGGAACCACGGCGGAGTCAGCGGCGGAGCGTCGATCTCGCCGCCGAGCTTGCGGAACGCGACCCGGACGATCTCGGCCATGCGGCGGCGCCGCTCGCGGAGAAAGTGGGCGTAGTCCATCTCTTCCCATCCGGGCGGCAACGCATGTTCCGCGCACAGGCGGGCCCATGCCTCGTCGTCGATCGCGAGCTTCTCGCGGAGGCGTGGGACGTACTCGGAGGGGCCGCGAGCACCGATCGAGCTGTTCTCATACCAGCCCGTGTCCGCGAGGTTCGCGACTTGGTTCACGTCGCGGCGATCCACCACGCCCCGCGCGTGCAGCCACGCGACGGGGAAGAGGTGGTGGGCTTCGCTCGCTGAGCGCGCTCCTTTCGCGGGCGGGTCGAGCAGGTTGCGCAACAGCTGATCGGAGAAGAGCGCGCGGGTGCCCAGCACGACCTGCGCAGCGCGGAACGCGAGCGCGGCGGGCGCTCGCGCGCGTTGGGTCTCGAGCTCTGCGGCCAAGGAGAGCGTCCAGTAGTCCCCAGTGAGGACTTCGGACATCGCCTCGTCGAGGGCTCGTACGAACCCATCCGCGTCGTCTGGCGGAAGCCTCGCGGTACGCGCGAGGTCTTTCTCGAACATCGTCTCGGTCGCCCCGGAGTAACGCGCGGTGAGAAGCGACGCGAAGACCCAGCGCGCGATGAGCTCGTCGAGCTCGTGCTTGGCGATCCCCGCCTTCCGTCCCCGGACGTAGAACGCGTAGGCGTAGACGATCGCGTTCTTCGAAGCGATGAGTCCCGGAGTGACGAAGCCCGCGTGCGTCACTCGCAGGAGATAGTCACGCCACGGTGTCGGAGCGATGATCTCGTTCGCGGCGTCGTCGAGCTGCTCGAGGCGTCTCTTCCGACTCGCGGGGTCCGCGTCGCCGGTTATCGGATCGACTCCACGCAGGTACTTGTAGACGGCCGACATCCGGGCGCGCCCGAACGCGACGCCGCACGCCGCGCGCAGGAGCTGCTGTGCATCGACGGTGACGACGGATCCGTCGGACATCTCGCGAGCGCGCTCCTCGATGCGATCGCGGAGCTCTCCGTGGAACACCGAGAGCAGGGTGAGGACGAAGTCCGCTTGCACGAGGCGCGTCCCCTGGTTGTTGATGCGGACGAAGATCTCGGCCACGTCCTCCTCGTCGACGTCCTCGTCCTCTCGCGCCGCGGTCTTGCGGATCTCGACGACCGGGAAGCGATACTCGGCGATGGCTGCGGCGCGATCGAGGTTGCGCTCCATCGCCTCCTCGTAGGCGTCGTCCACCGCGCGGCCGTGGTCCCGGACCGCGTTCATGATCTCGCGGCGGATCGTCGGCTTGCTCCGAGTGCCATCCCACAGGTCGGTGAGGTTCGCGAGGTACTCGGGGTCGTTTCGGTTCGCCGCGTCGGACACATCGAAGCGCCCGTCGCGAGGTCGGAACGCGATTCGGACCTTTCGGCGATCCCCGTCCTTTCCAACGACCTCGACGCCGCGCATCACGGCGAAGAGGGACGTCAGGCGCTGCTGGCCGTCGATGACGAGCGTCGTCGCGCGTAGGCTCGGCCGCTCGGCGCCGAGCGCGCGCGCCTCCTTTTCGTGCGAGGTCAGCCAGAGCACGAGTGTGCCGACGGGATAACCGACGAAGATCGAATCGAGCAGGTCGCGGACCTTCGTGTCCTCCCAAACGAACGGTCGCTGCAGATCCGGGAGTGCGATGCGTTGCTGAGCGATGTCCTCCATCAACGAGGCGATCGAGCGCTGGCTGTGCTCGAAGATCGGCGCGCGGCCGCGTATCTCCGGCAAGTGCAAGGCGGTCGGGACCTTTCCTTCCTCGCCGCCGTCTTCAGGCTCGACGACCTCGCCGATGCTCCCGGCGACATCGGGCTGTGGAAGCTCTCGATCGAGCTCGGCGCCTACGTATTGCACGGCCTCAGGGACGTGCGCGCGCACGCTCGGAGGCCGCTTGCGCAACCGGGCCATCGCCTCGTCGACGAACGCGTTGAACGGGTCACTGAGGAGCTCGAGCGCGATGGCGGCTCGCTCGACCGGCAGCCGGAGCAGGATGCTTCCCTCGATCCACTTGAAAGAGTCGTCGTTCGCCGGGTCCGCGCCGACCGCGCTGCGGATCGCGTCGCTGATGGGGCCCACGACGGCGAGCTGGAGTCGTGAGCGCTCGACCCTGCACGCGAGCAAGCGCCCAGTCAGCAGTTGGAGGCCTCGCCCGCTCTCGCGTACGCACCAGCTGTCCGAGCGCTCTTCGTCGGCGTTCTCGATCGCGAACGCCATGAGCCGCAGCACATCGAGGCGAATGGCTGCGTCCGGGAACGCACGCTCCATGTTCTTGCGAACTCGCTCGGCGACCTCCGGCCGCATCGTCCACTCGCCGGTGCTCTCGTCGAAGCTCGTCCCGTCGTCCTCGCCGGCGTCGCGCGCGCGGAACTCGCGGACCCCAGGGAAGCGGGCCAGGTAGCCGATGTCGATGACGTCCGGCGGCTCGGCCAGAACTTCGCGGCCACGGTCGGTGATGTCGAAGCGGCCGCGGGCAATCGCGCGTAAGAGACCGGCCTTGCGCAGGTACGTCGCGGCCCACCCGACGCGATTGTCGAACCGCGGCTGCTTTCCGCTCGGCAAGAGCTCGGCGCGATCGTCGTTGGAGAGGGCGAGATCGTGAGCGAGCCGATCGATCGCTTCGCTCAGGGTGTGCTCCCGCCCGTCGCCCGCGAGCCGCAACAGCGGGAGCGTGAGTCGTTGGAAGTCCGGGATGGCCATGTTTCGTTCCCTCGCGCCGCGGGGCGTCCTCCCACCCTATCACCCGCGCGTGACGGAGCGTGACGAGTGCGAGCGCCCGTGCAATCATTGATTGCATGGCGAGCATCACCATTCGCGATCTCGATCCCTCGCTGAAGGAGCGCCTGCGGGTGCAGGCCGCGCGGCACGGTCGAGCGATGGAGGAAGAGGTCCGATCGATCTTGCGGACCGCGCTCGCAGAGGGCGACACGATGCCGGCGCGGCTGGGGGAGTCGATCAGAGCTCGCTTCCGCCGGTTTGGCGGCGTCGAGCTCGAGCTGCCGGCCCGCGAGCCGATGCGTGAGCCTCCGAGGCCGAGGTGAACGTCCTCGACACCAACGTCGTGTCGGAGCTCATGCGACCCTCCCCCGCCGCGGCGGTGCTTCGTTGGATCGACGCGACGAACGTGGCCAGTCTCTACACGACGAGCCTCACGGAAGCTGAGATCCTGCACGGCATCGCGCTCCTCCCGAAGGGCAAGCGCCGGGACGGCATCGCTGCCGCCGCCCGCGCGATGTTCGAGGAGGACTTCGCAAATCGGGTGCTGCCCTTCAACTCGGCGGCGGCGCGAGCGTACGCGCAGATTGCCGGTGCCAGGCGCCGCGCCGGTCGTCCGATCGCGACGATCGACGCTCAGATCGCGGCCATCGCCCGCTCCGTCGACGCTCGCCTCGTGACGCGGAACGTCGCGGACTTCGAGCGCTGCGGGATCGACGTGAGAGACCCGTGGGCCTGAGGCTCGTGGACGATCCCGTACGACCACACACGACTTCACGCGCGCTTCGCGCCGCCCGAACACGCGCGCGGTAGCCTCGGCGTCATGGCCGACTGCAAGCAACCGCCGGGGGTCCTCGCGCCGGTGATCGACCGCAACCGCTGCGAGGGCAAGGCGGATTGCGTTCGTGTATGCCCCTTCGGCGTCTTCGAGGTGCGGCGCATCGACGACGCGGACTTCGCGGCGCTCTCGCTGATCGGCACGATCAAGAGCGTCGCCCACCGGCGGCAGAGCGCCTACACGCCGAACGCCGCCGCGTGCGAGGCTTGCGGCGAGTGCGTGAAGGCGTGCCCGGAGAAGGCGATCCGGCTCGCGCGGGTGACCGCGTGACGAGGACTGTGGCAGCGTAGATCCATGAGTCGCGCACGCTCCTGGAAGGCCCTCGTGATCGCGGGCGCGATGACGGGCTTGCCCGGCTGCGAGTGCGTCGCGCGCGGCGCGCGCGTGCGCACTCCGAGCGGTCTGCGCCGCATCGAGGAGCTGGCCGTCGGCGATCGCGTCCTGAGCCTCGACCCGTCGACCGGAGCGACGATCGCGGGCGCGATCACCGCGGTGCGCTCCGCGACGCGCGAGACCGTGCTCCTCCGTGCCGTGGGCACGGAGCTGTGCGTGACGAGCGATCACCCCGTCTACTCTCCGCGCGACGCATCGTGGGCCCCGGCCGGAGACTGGGTGGTCGGGCGTCGCGACCGCCTCGTGCGGCTCGCGGGCGAGGGCCCGGTCGTCGTCGCCGTCACGTCGTGCTCGACGTATGCCGGGGTGCGCGAGGTGTTCGACCTCACCGTCGACACGCCGCTCCACAACTTCGTCGCTGAGGGGATCCTCGTCCACAACAAGAGCGTCGGAACCGACGCTGGCCCACAGTGCTGGTACCAGGGAAGGTGGGTACTCCCTGGCGACGTGTGCGACTGCGGCGTCGTGACCGGCGCGCTGGAGTGCGATGGGGGCGGATTCGGCGTCTGCGTGTGCCCGACGATCGATGCCGGTCGGTGAGCGCGAGCCGATCACGCGCCGCGCGCGCGCGTGACGAACCACGGCGCCGCCACGTAGAGGAGCAGCGCGGCGATCACCGCGGCGGTGGTGCCCGGCGCGATCCACGCGCCCGCGATGACGAGGACCACGGTGAGCCCGATCGCCACGCCCTTCGGAGCTCGCGCCGCGAGCGGTTGGACGCTGCGCGGGGAGCTGCGATACGGGCCGAGCGGGGAGGGCACGACCGAGGATACGCTCGGGCGCCGTGGCGTGCCCCCGCCCGATCGCGTAGGGTCGGCGCCTCTCACGCCTGAGGTGTGTCGATGTCCGTGACGCAGCGCCGGCTGGCCGGGGTGGTCCTGCCGCTCTTCTCGATCCGCTCCCGGGACGACTGGGGGGTCGGCGAGCTGCCCGATCTCGCGCGCACGGCGCCCATGCTCGCGCGCTCCGGGCTGCGCGCCCTCATGACGCTGCCGCTCCTCGAGCCCTCGCCCGGGCAGGAGAGCCCCTACTCCCCGGTCAGCGCGTTCGCGATCGATCCGCTCTACGTGTCGCTCGATGCGATGGAGGACTTCGACGCGCTCGGCGGGCGGGCCGCGCTCGACGCCGAGGATCGCGGCTGGCTCTCGAACGCGCGCGGCGGCTACCACGTGCGGCACGATCAGGTCCGGCCGCTCAAGAAGCGCTGGCTCGAGCGCTGCCACACGCGCTTCGCGGGCGCGGTCGACGCCGACTCCGAGCGCGGGCGCGACTACGCGCGCTTCGTCGAGGAGCACCGCGAGTGGCTCGAGGACTACGCGCTCTTCCGCACGCTGAAGGACCACTACCCGCTGAGCTGGCGCGCGTGGCCCGAGGCGCTGCGGAGCGGCGACGCGGCGACGCTCGCCAAAGCGCGCGAGACGCACGCGCGCGAGATCGCGGGGCGCAAGTACGTGCAGTGGATCGCGTTCCGCCAGCTCGAGGCCGCGCGCCGCGCGCTCGCCGGCCACGGGATCCTCCTCGGCGGCGACGAGCCGTTCCTCGTCGCCGAGGACTCCGCCGACGTGTGGGGCAACCAGCACCTCTACCGCTTCGACGCGACCGTCGGCGCGCCGCCCGATCCGTTCAGCGCCACCGGCCAGGACTGGGGCCTGCCGCCCTACCGCTGGGATCGCATCGCGGCCGACGGCTACGCGCTCTTCCGCGCGCGCGGGCGCAACGCGGCGCGCCTCTTCGACTTCGTGCGCATCGATCACGTGGTCGGCCTCTACCGCACGTACCACCGGCCGCTCGACGGCAAGGAGGCTTACTTCGTTCCGTCGCACGAGCCCGAGCAGCGCGCGCCGGGCGAGGCCGTGCTCGCGGCGTTCCACGAGGCCGGCGCCGATCTGATCGCGGAGGACCTCGGGGTCATCCCCGACTTCGTGCGCGCCTCCCTCGATCGCCTGCAGATCCCCGGCTTCCGCGTGCTGCGCTGGGAGCAGCGCAACGGCGCGTTCCGACAGCCCTCGACTTGGCCCGAGATCAGCGTCGCGACCAACGGGACGCACGACACCGAGACGACCGCGGCGTGGTGGGAGGCGCTGCCCGACTGGGAGCGCGCGGCCATCCGCAAGATCCCGCAGCTCGGCGCGGTCCCCGACGATCTCGCGAAGAGCTGGAACCACCACGTCGAGGCCGCGCTCCTCGAGGCGCTCTACGAGAGCCGCAGCAACCTCCTGATCCTGCCGATCCAGGACGTGTTCGGGCTGCGCTCGCGGATCAACGTGCCCAACACCGTGGGCCCGCAGAACTGGTCGTGGCGCCTGCCGTGGTCGCTCGACACGATCGATCGCGAGGAGTTCCTCGGGGCGCGGCTCGATATGCTCGCCGCGCTCGCACAGCGCAGCCACCGACTGCGGTAGCCTCGAGCGGCGATGGCGGATCCGCTCGAGCAGCCCCGGACCCCGCGCCGGCACGGGCTCGGCGTCCGGGTCCAGCTCATGGTGGTGCTGGGGATCGGCTTCGGGCTGTCGGTGCTCCTCCTCGGCCTCGCGACCACGCGCCTCGGCGCGCGCGCGATCGATCGCGAGCGCATGGAGAGCGCGGGCGGGATGGCGACCGCGTTCCTCGACGTCGAGGCGATCGAGGTCGAGCACCTCGGCGCGCTCGTCGGCCACGGCGGCGTCGTCGGCGTCGAGGTCCTCGAGCGCGACGTCGCCGTCGCGGTCGTCGGCGAGGTCGGCCACCTCGCGGTCCAGCGGCGCCGCGGCGAGCGGGTCGTGATCGTCCACCTCGCGTCGGCCGAGGTGAGCACCACGGGATCGCTCCCCGGCCTCCTCTTCCTCTACGTCGGCCTCACCGCGGCCGTGATCCTGCTCCTCACGTACGTGCTCCTCACGCGGCTGATCGTGCGGCCGCTCGGCGCGCTCACGCGCGCGTCGGAGCGGATCGCGGCGGGCAAGGAGACGCACGTGCCGGTGGAAGGCACCGCCGAGCTCGCGCGGCTCGCGGTGTCGTTCAACGAGATGCAGAAGCAGCTCCTCGAGGAGAAGCAGGAGCTGCGCGCGCGGCTCGCGGAGCTCGAGCGCGCGACCGCGGAGCTCGGCGCCGCGCAGCAGTCCCTCGTCCGCAGCGAGAAGCTCGCGTCCGTCGGCCGCCTCGCCGCGGGGATCGCGCACGAGATCGGCAACCCGCTCAGCGCGATCAGCGGCCTCGTCGAGCTCGTCGAGAGCGGCGACCTCGCTCCCGAGGAGCAGCGCGAGTTCCTGGGCCGCGTGCGCAAGGAGACGGAGCGCATCAACCGGATCATCCGCGACCTCCTCGACTTCGCGCGGAGCGAGCCGACCGCGCACGAGGTCGACGCGACGTGCGACCTCGTGGAGGTCGTCGAGGACGCGGTGCGCCTCGTCGGACCGCAAGCAGACTTGCGCCAGGTCACGCTCGAGCGGCGCTTCGAAGAGGACGTCCCCCGCGCCGCCGGCTCGTCCGCGCGGCTCGCCCAGGTCGTCTTGAACCTCTTGCTGAACGCGGCCGACGCGATCGGCGGCGAGGGCACGATCCGCCTCGAGGTGTCGCGCGAGGGCGACTGGGTCTCGCTCGTGGTGCAGGACACGGGGCCGGGGATCCCTCGGGCGATCCTCGACGACATCTTCGAGCCGTTCGTGACGACCAAGCCCCCCGGCGAGGGCACGGGGCTCGGCCTCGCGGTGTGTCAGACCCTCGTCGAGCAGCTCGGCGGCACGATCGAGGCCGCCAACGCCGAGGAGGGGGGGGCGCGGTTCACGGTGCGCCTGCCCGCGGCGTAACCGCGGCGAGCTTGCGCGCTCGCGTCCCTCGGGGTTCAGTTCCGGCGTGCGCGCCTCGATCCTCTTCGCACTCGTGCTCGTCCCCTCCGCGGTCCTCGCGCAGCCCTCGCCCGAGGAGGCGTGTCGCGCGGACGTGGACGGCTGCGTCGCGGAGGCCAACGGGCTCCTCGCGAACGACCAGAGCATGGACCGCGTCGTCGGCCTCTACCGCGTGGCGTGCAACCGCGGTCAGTGGGAGGGCTGCCGCCGGCTCGGCGCGCTCTACGCGATCGGTCGCGGGGTGCCCCGCGAGCTCCCGCGCGCGGCGACGCTGTTCGAGCTCGCATGCGACGGCGGCAACCAGTCCGCGTGCCTGCACCTCGGGCTGATGCGCCTCCACGGCAACGGCATCCGCGAGGACGTCGCGAGCGGGGTGCGCCTGATCCAGGGCGCGTGCGAGGCGGGGATCCGCGGCGCGTGCGGGCACCTCGCGAGCTGCTACGCGGAGGGCCGTGGCGTCACCGCCGACGCGGCGCGCGCGGAGTCGCTCCGCCAGCGGGAGTGCGTGAACGACCCCGCGTCGTGCGGCGGCACCGCGAGCCAGGAGGAGGAGCAGGACCCCGCGGAGGCGCTCGCGACGTATCGCACCGCGTGCGAGCGGCAGCGCGACGCGAACGCGTGCCTGCGTCTGGGCGTGATGCTGCGCGACGGACGCGGCGCCGCCGCCGACCCCGCGGGCGCGACGGTGTGGTTCGCGCGCGCCTGCGCGGGCGGCGAGATGGCCGGCTGCAACCACGCCGGCGTCGCGTACGAGGACGGCCTCGGCGTGCGCCGCGACCTCGCGCGCGCGGTGCAGCTCTTCGAGCGCGCGTGCGACGCAGGCTTCCAGCTCGCGTGCAGCAACTTCGGGCGGATGCTCGAGACGGGGCGCGGCGTGACGGCCGACGTGAACCGGGCGCGCTCGCTCTACGAGGCCGCGTGCGAGGCCGGCGCGGTCCTCGGCTGCAACAACCTCGGGCTGGTCTACGAGGAGGGCGTCGGCGTGCCCGCGGACCTCGGCCGCGCCGCGGAGCTCTACCGGCGCGCGTGCGACGGCGGGGCCCGCCTGGGCTGCTACCACCTCGGCATGCTCAGCGAGGACGGCCGCGGCGTCCCGCGGAGCCTCGCGACGGCCACCGAGCTCTACCGGCGCGCGTGCGACGGCGGCGTGGCGTACGGATGCACCGCGCTCGCGGCGATGATCGCCGCGGGCCGCGGGCAGACCCAGGACTACGCCGCCGCCTCGCGCCTCTACGCGAGCGCGTGCGACGCGCGCGATCCGTATGCGTGCGTGCAGCTCGGGATCCTCTACGAGGAGGGCACCGGCGTGACCCAGGACGCGGCCGGCGCGGCGCGCCTCTACCAGCACGCGTGCGAGTCCGAGGAGTGGACCGGCTGCACGCGGCTCGGGCTCCTGCACCAGAGCGGGGAGGGCGTGGACCGGGATCCGGCGCGCGCGCTCGCGCTGTTCCGCCTCGGTTGCGAGCACGACGACTTGCGGGGGTGCATCGGCCTCGGCTACCTCCACGAGCGCGGCGAGGGCGTGCGGCAGGACTACACGGCGGCGCGCGCGCTCTACACGCGGGCGTGCGACGGCGGTGAGCTCCGCGGCTGCAACAACCTCGGGTTCCTGTACCTGCGCGGGCTCGGCGTGACGAGCGAGCCCGGACGCGCGATCGAGCTGTTCCGCCGCGCGTGCGACGGCCGCAACGCGCTCGGCTGCTCGAACCTCGGGAGCCTCTACCTCGCGGGCACCGGCGTCGCCGCGGATCCCGCCGAGGCCG
>JAYRVK010000778.1:0-1639 GCA_041918555.1 Sandaracinaceae bacterium | reverse complement strand
CGGCCGCGTGGTCGCCGAGGGCCCGCCGCAGGAGGTCGCGCGATCGCAAGGATCGTTGACGGCACCGTACCTCGCGCGGGCCCTCGGGGAGCGGGCCGCGATCCCCGCGCGCGCGCCGCGCTCGCCCCGGCCCGACGACGACGGCGGCGCGATCGTCGTGACGCGCGCGCGCGAGCACAACCTGCGCGACGTCTCGATCGCGATCCCGCGCGAGAAGCTCGTGGTGATCACGGGGCCGAGCGGCTCGGGCAAGAGCACCCTCGCGTTCGACGTGATCTTCGCCGAGGGGCAGCGCCGCTACCTCGAGACGCTGAGCGCCTACGCGCGCCAGTACATGCCGCAGCTCCCGCGGCCCGACGTGGATCGCGTCGCGGGGGTCCCGCCCACGGTGAGCCTCGAGCAGCGCACGAGCCGCGGCGGCGCGAGCTCCACGGTGGCCACCGTCACGGAGGCCGCGCACTATCTGCGCCTCCTGTGGGCGCGCGCGGGGACCCCGCGCTGCCCCGAGCACGGCCTCCCCATCGCCGCGCGCTCCTGCGCCTCGATCGCGGAGGAGCTCGCCGCTGCGCACGGCCGCCGCGCGCTGCGGATCCTCGCGCCCGTCGTGAAGGGCAAGAAGGGCCTGCACCGCGAGCTCCTCGCGCGCGCGCAGAAGGACGGCTTCACCGAGGCCATCGTCGACGGGGAGCTCGTCCCGATCACCGCCGGGATGGCCCTCGCGCGCTTCGTCGAGCACGACGTCGAGCTGGTCGTCGCGACCGCGAGCGCGAGCGACGCGCCGGCGATCCATGCGGCGCTCGAGCGCGCGGCCGAGCTGGGCCGCGGTCAGCTCCGCGTGATCGGCAAGGGTGTCGACGCGCTCTACTCGACCGAGCGCGCGTGCCCCGCGTGCGGGCGCGGTGTGCCCGAGCTCGACCCGCGGTTCTTCTCCTTCAACACGCGCCAGGGCGCGTGCCCCGCGTGCGAGGGCCGCGGCGTGATCACGCGCACCGTCGGGCGCGGCAAGGCGAAGCGCGAGATCGACGAGCCGTGCCTCCCGTGCGGCGGCACGCGGCTCTCCGCGCTCGCGCGCGCGGTCACCGTGGCCGACCTCGCGATCACCGACGTCCTGTCGTGCGGCGTGAGCGCCGCGCGCCGACGCCTCACCGCGCTGCGCCTCGACGGCCGCGAGGCCGAGATCGCGCGCGCGCCCCTCGCGGAGCTCGATCGGCGCCTCCGCTTCCTCGACGAGGTCGGCGTCGGGTACCTCGGCCTGGATCGCGCCGCCCACACGCTGAGCGGCGGCGAGATGCAGCGCGTGCGCCTCGCGGCGCAGCTCGGCGCCGGGCTCACGGGTCTGCTCTACGTCCTCGACGAGCCGACGATCGGTCTGCACCCGCGCGACACCGGGCGCCTCCTCGCGGCGCTCCGCGGCCTCGTCGATCGCGGCAACACGGTGCTCGTGGTCGAGCACGACGACGACACCATCCGCGCGGCGGACCACGTGGTCGATGTCGGCCCGGGTGGCGGCGCCCGCGGCGGGAACATCCTCGCGGAGGGACCGCCCGCCGCGATCCTGGTCGATCCGCGCTCGGTCACCGGCCCGGCGCTCGCGGCCGCCATCCCGGTGCCCGCGACGCGACGCGCGAGCGCGCGCTCG
>JAYRVK010000777.1:0-4088 GCA_041918555.1 Sandaracinaceae bacterium | reverse complement strand
TCATCGACGAGGCGCGCTCGGTTCGCGCGGGCGGCCGCGCGGATCACCTCGGCGTGGCGGGGCCCGGTCAGCGCGCCGTCCGGCCACGGCGTGGTCGCGCGGATCGGAGCACCGTCCGCGTCCACGTGGAACGCGCGGTTGAACACGACCGCGTCGATCTTCGTGCCGCGCGCGAGGAGCCCGTCGCGCAGGTACGCCGCGTCGGCGAGGTGCGTGGCGTCGGGCGCGGTGACCAGCACGAACGCGGTCCGCTCGTCCGTGAGCCGGGCCTGCACCACGGCCGCGCGCTCGGCGAACCCGCGGCGCAGCTCGAAGAACACCTCGAAGAAGCCCGCGAGCTCCTCCATCAGCGCGTCCCCCGCCATCGCGCCGAACAACCGCATCGCGACCTCGGTGCCGCGGGCGCGGATCCAGGCGCGCGCGCCGCCCTCGCCGCCGCCGACGAACGCCGAGACGACCCGCTCGTCGAGGAAGCGGACGAGGTGCGCGGGCGCGTCGAGGATGTCGAGCGCGCTCCGCGTCGGCGGCGTGTCGAGGATCACCACGTCGTGGTCGCCGCTCGTCGTCGCGTCGTACAGCCGCTCCATCGCCACGTAGGCGTGGCTGCGCGCGAGGGTCCGCGAGAACGACTGGTAGACGCGGTTCTCGAAGATGCGCGCGCGGGCGTCGGGATCGTCGGTGAGGCGGCGCACGAGCGCGTCGTAGGCGGCCTTGGTGTCGAGCATCGCGGCGTCGAGCGGCAGGCCCGGCACGCGGCGGAGCTCGTCGTCGAGGCCGTCGAGGCCGCGCGCGTCGGCGAGCCGGCGCGCGGGATCGATCGTGATGACCGCGGTGCGGCGGCCGCTCCGCGCGGCCCCGATCGCGAGCGCGGCCGCGAAGGTCGTCTTGCCCACGCCGCCCGGTCCCACGCACACGACGAGCGAGCGCGACGCGCAGAGCTCGAGGGGCGTCATGGGTCCCCCGCGGCGAGCGCGCCCAGCCGCCGGAGCGACGCCCGGTCCGGGCGCGGGGGATCGAGCGGCAACAGCACGCGCCGCATCGGGACCGCGTCGAGCCGCGCCAGCTGCGCCAGCGTCTCGTCGTGCCGCGTGCACGCCGCGCGGAGCAGGGCGAGGTCGCGCGCGGCGCCGCCGACCGCGTGGACCTCCGACAGCGCGAGGCGAGACTCGCGATCGAGGGGCGCGGGGAGCACGCGATTCACGAAGAGCGTCCCGAGCCGGATCCGGTGCTCGGCGACGAGGCGCGCGTGGAGCTCCATCGTCTCCTGCACGGGGAGCTGCGCGGGGAGCGTCACGAGGTGGAGCTGCGAGCGCCGTTCGTCGCGCAAGAGCTGCGAGAAGTCGTCGAGCAGGCGCCGCACCGGCCCCGTCGGGACGAGCCCCTCGAACACCGCGGGCAGCCCCAGGAACATCAGCGCGTGGCCGGTGGCGTCGAGGTCGACGAGGATCGGCGCGAAGTCCTGCTCGAGCAGCTGCTCGAGCCGCATCAGCGTCAGCACCTCGCCGACCGCGGGCGCGGCCGCGAAGAACCGCCGCAGTGACCCGCTCGACGAGATGCGGCGCGCCAACGAGCGCACCGGGACGTGACGGGCGACGTAGTCCTCGAGCGCGCGGTCGAGCTCCACGTTCGTCGCGAAGACCCCGCGCTCGACCTCGACCGGGTCGTGCCCGATGTGGCGCACGTCGAAGACCGCCTGCATCGACGCGCGGTGGCCGAGCTCGACCACGAGCGGCCGCATCCCGCGCCGCCGCGCCTCGGTCGCCAGCGCGGCGACCACGGTCGACTTGCCGACGCCGCCCTTGCCCGTGAAGAACGAGAGGCGGCTGGCGAACGGGTGGTCCGGCGTCACCGCGGGATGCGATAGCGTACGCTGGCGCGTCGCGCGAGCGATCGCGCCGAGCGCCTGCTACACCGGCCCGATGCCGGTCTTCTGGGGCGTGATGGCGGTGCTCGTCGCGGCCCAGCTCTGGGCGTTCGCAGAGGAGTCGCGGCGCCGGCTCGAGTGGGTCGTCAAGCCCGCGGCGGCCCTCACCTTCATCGTCGCCGGCGCGTGGGCCGGCGCGCTCGAGAGCCGCTTCGGGCAGGTCCTCTTCGCGGGGCTCGTCCTCGCCGCGGCGGGCGACGTGCTCCTCATCCCGAAGGACAAGCGCGCGTTCCTCGCCGGCTTGATCGCGTTCCTCCTCGGGCACGTCGCCTACGGCGTCGCGTTCGCGGTGCGCGGCGTCGATCTCGTCTGGATGGGCGGCGCCGCGGCGGGGCTCGTGGTCGTCGCCGCGCCGGTCCTGCGCTGGCTCTGGCCGCACGTCGAGGCCCCGATGCGTGCGCCGGTCCTCGCGTACGTGCTCGTCATCACCTCGATGGTCGCGCTCGCGGCGGGGACCTACGGCGCGCACGGTGACCCGTGGATCCTCGCCGGTGCGATCGGCTTCTACCTCTCCGACCTGTCCGTCGCGCAGGGGCGCTTCGTGCGCCAGTCGTTCGCGAACCGCGCCTGGGGCCTGCCGCTCTACTTCTTCTCGCAGCTCGTCCTCGCGGGCACGGTGGCCCCGTGAGCGCGCGCGACGAGGCGCTGCGCGTCCTCGAGGGGGACCGGGGTCTGTCGGCGCTGCGCGATCGCGTGGCCGCGCTGCTCGACGACGACCCGGGGCACGACCTCGAGCACTGCATGCGCGTCGCGGGCTGGGCGATCCGCTGCGCCGAGGGACGCGCGGATCCGCGCGAGTGCGTCGCGGCCGCGCTCCTCCACGACATCGCCAACGTCCCCAAGGACCACCCGGATCGCGCGCGCGCGAGCGCGCGGAGCGCCGAGCGAGCGCGCGCCCTCCTGCCCGAGCACGGCTTCGAGGCCCCGGCGGTCGGGCGGATCGCGGCGGCGATCGAGGACCACTCGTTCAGCCGCGGGGCCACGCCGCGCGACGCGCTCGGTGACGCGCTGCAGGACGCGGATCGCCTCGAGGCCCTCGGCGCGCTCGGGCTCTTGCGCGTGATCTCGACCGGCACGCGCATGGGCGCCCGGTACTTCCACGCGGCCGATCCGTTCGCGGAGGCGCGGCCCCTCGACGACGTGCGGCACTCCGTCGACCACTTCTTCACCAAGCTCCTCGCGCTGCCGCCGACGCTGCGCACCGCGGTCGGCCGCGCCGAGGCGCGGCGCCGGGCGGCGTTCCTCGAGGCGTTCCTCGATCAGCTCGCGGCCGAGCTCGGCCGCGCGCGCCGCGCTCAGGGCCCCGCGTCGGCGGCGCCGCAGGATCCGTCGTCCGCGCAGTAGGTCGCGCTGGCCATCTGCCCGTGCGCGGTGACCTCGACGCGGAGCGAGCGGGCCGGCGACGGCCAGAACCGCCAGATCGAGCTGCGCGTGCGGCGGCCGCCGTCCACCTCCGTGGTCTCGACCTGATCGGGCCCGGAGGCGACCACCTCGCCGGTGTCGAGATCGAACGCGCTCCACTCGAGCAGCGCGCAGGTCGGCGGATCGGCGCCGAGGAAGGTCGCGTCGAACATCAGCATCTCGCCGCCTTGTGGCCCGAACTCGCGCCTCACCGCGACCTCGAGCGCGTCGAACGACGACGAAGCGTCGACCGGGTCGCAGTCCGCGATCTCCGGAGGCCCGGGATCGGGCCCGCAGAGGTTGCCGACGCAGCCCAGGAGCGGGATCCAGGAGAACGCGGCCAAGCGCCGCAGGCGACGGGTGCTCACGTCCCCGAGCATAGCGCTCGGTCGAGGTCTGCCCACAGGTCTTCGACGTCCTCGATCCCGACGCTGAGCCGGAGGAGCCCCTCGCCGATCCCGGCGATCGCGCGCTGCTCAGGTGTCAACGAAGCGTGCGTGGTACTGGCCGCGTGCGTGATCAGCGAGCGCACGTCGCCGAGGCTCACCGCGCGCGTCACGAGGTCGAGCGCGTCGTAGCAGCGGGCGCCCGCGCCGAGGCCGCCCGCGATCTCGAACGCGACGAGCGCGCCGAAGCCCGCGCGCATCTGCCGCGCGGCGACCGTGTGGCCGGGGTGCGACGAGAGGCCCGGATACAGCACGCGCTCGACGGCGGGGTGCGCCTCGAGCCGCACCGCGAGCTCGAGCGCGCTCGCGGACGCGCG
>JAYRVK010000776.1:0-2426 GCA_041918555.1 Sandaracinaceae bacterium | reverse complement strand
GCACCGCCTCGGCGAGGGGCCCCGCGACGCCCGCGTGCTCGACGCCGATCTTCACGAGCCGCGCGGGCCGCCCCGCGAGCGCGGCCTCGATCCGGGCGCGCAGATCCGGGACCGGCGCCTCGAGCCGGACGCGCACCTCCACGAACGGCCAGCGGTGCAAGGGCAAGTCGTCTTGCAGGGGGAGCGCCGCGAGCTCGGCGAGCGCCGCGTCCAGCGGCCCCGGCCCGCTCCGCGGCACGCGGTGCACCTCGACGAGGCGCGGCACGCGATGCGCGGCCTGCGCGGCGAGGCGCCCGTCCTCGAAGCGCACCACGCGGACCTGGTGCGGGTAGCTCTCCTCGGGGAGCGACAGCGGGATCGGCGAGCCCGAGTACACCACGCGCTCGGTGACCGCCTGCGCGAGGTGGAGGTGCCCGAGCGCCACGTACTCCACGTCGTCGCCGAAGAGATCGGCGGGGAGCGCGTGCTGCGGCCCGCCGAGGACCTTCCGCTCGCTGAGCTCGCTCGGCGTCGCGTCGACCATGTGGCAGTGCCCGGTCGCGAGCAACGCCTGGGTCGGCTCGCGCCGCGCCCGCGCGGCGTCGAGGACCTCCGCGTAGACGCGCCGCGCCCCCTCGACGAGCGGATCGCCCTCCCCGACGTCGCGGGGCAGATCGCTCGGCCGCAGGAACGGCACCGCCGCGACCCACGCCGCGACGCCGCGCGCATCGTGCAGCGGCACGAGCAGCTCCTCGCGCGCCGTCCCGACGACGCGCACCCCGACCGCGCGCAGGATCGGATCGGCGGCGCCGAGCCGCGCGGGCGAGTCGTGGTTGCCCGCCGGGATCAGCACGTCGAGCGCGGGCAGGCGCCGCCGCGCGTCGGCGAGGAAGCCGTAGAACATCGCCTGCGCGGACGCGGGCGGATTGGCGGAGTCGAACACGTCGCCGGCCACGATCAGCGCGTCGACCGCCTCGCGCTCGAGCACGTCGAGGAGGAACGCGAGGAAGGCCGCGTGCTCGGCCTCGCGCGAGCACCCGTGCAGGGTGTGGCCGAGGTGCCAGTCGGAGGTGTGGCAGATCGTGAGCCGTCGGGTCATCGGAGCGCGCCGTCGAGGGCCCGGACGCGCATCCGCGCCGGGACTGACGGAAACCACGCCCCGTTAGATCACGGACCGCCGCGCGCGTCGATCCCTGCGGCCGAGAAATCGCCGAATTCGGGTCGGAAACCCCCCCAATTCGTCCTCGCGAGCCCCCTCGGAGGCCCTCCGGGGCGATCTGCTACGCTCCGGCCGTGCGCCCGAACCCCGCCCTCTCCTTCGCCTCGATCCTCCTCTGCGCCTGCGGCGGCGCCCCCAACGCGACCGACACCACGCCGCTCGGCGTGAGCCCGGTGGCCGACGCCAGCGTGGAGCGCCGTCCCGCGTCGCTCGGCGTGAACCAGGCCGCGCTCGCGACGAGCGATCCGATCCACGACGGCCGCGGGCACTACCACGTGTGGCGCCTCGAGCTCGACGGGACCCAGCGCGTGCGGGTGCAGATGAGCTCGAGCGCCCTCGATCCCCTGATCGAGGTCCACGGCCCGAACGGGATGCACCTGCGCAACGACGACGCGTTCCCGGGGATGCTCGACGCGATCGTCGACTTCCTCCCGCCCGCGCCGGGCACCTACGAGATCACCGCCACGAGCTACGGGGCCGGCCAGACCGGCGCCTACACGCTCTCGATCACCCCGCGCGATCCCGCGGGCATCGGCGTCGCGTTCGATCTGGGCGGCGAGGCCACCGCGACGCTCGGGCGCGACGGGATGCAACGCGACTTGCCTGGTACATGGATGCACTTCACGGGCAGCGCGGGCGCGGTCGTGCGGCTGCGCGTCACCTCGCAGGCCTTCGACACGATCGCGACGTTGATCGGGCCCGGCGGGCAGACCTGGTTCAACGACGACGCCAACGACGTGGGCCCGGAGGGCGCGGGGGAGCGCGCGCTCGACTCGACGATCGTGGCGGCGCTCCCCGACACCGGCGTCTACCAGCTCGTGATCACGCCCTACGGCGGCCAGGGCGGCGGGCCGTTCCGCGTGCGCTCGACCGCGCGCCCGCCCGTGGTCCTGACCGGCGCGGGCCGGCCCGAGGGGCTCGCGGGTCCCGACGGCGGCGGCCGGATCCTCGGCGTCTACGCCGGGATCACCGCGTACCAGAACCAGTCGCAGCTCTACGGCTGCGCGGACGACGCGCGCCTGCTCGGCGAGGCCATGCGCGCCTCGCACCTCCAGGACGCGAGCGATCAGCTCGTGCTCCCCGACGGCCTCGCGACGCGCCAGGCGTTCCTCGGCGGCATCGAGCAGATGGCGGAGCTCGCGCGGCCCGAGGACGTGGTGCTCGTCTTCTTCAGCGGCCACGGGCAGCAGATGCCGGACGACGCCACGCCCGACGAGCTCGACGCGCT
>JAYRVK010000775.1:0-8462 GCA_041918555.1 Sandaracinaceae bacterium | reverse complement strand
TGGCGACCCCGCTCGACACCACGCTCGTGAAGGCCCCGCCCGTCCCGTGCGCGAACAGGACGATCGGGTAGCCCGCCTCGGGCATCGGCGTCGTGGGGACCGTCAACACGAATTGCGCATCGAACTCGCCGTTCACGATCGGTGCGCCGTCGGCGCCGACGGAGATGCGGCCGCCCGCGTCGATGTAGGGAAGCACACCGTCTTGCAGGATCGGCGACGGCCCGTACCGGCCGCGGAGCTCGGTGAGGCGCGGGCTGTTCCCCCGCACCTCGGCCGAGATCACGGTGGGCGCCGGGTACGCGCGGACGAGCCAGTCGCGGATCGCGAGCGTCTCTCCGATCGCGTCGGTCGTCGTGAAGACCGCGACCGCGAGGAGCTCGTCCTCTGGGATCCCGGCCGCGACCACGCGATCGATCGCGTCGCCGTACGTGGCGCGCGCCGCCGCGACCGCGTCGTCGCCGCCGCCGTCGAGGAGCGCTTGGAAGTCCGCGTCGCGCGCGAAGGCCTCCCCGCCCGCGGCCCGGAGCCCGGTCGTCACGACCGCGGCGTACCGGCGCGCGCTCGCCAGCGGGACGCCGTAGACCGGACGGATCGCCACCGTGCTCGCGCTCCAGAACACGGTCGCGGACTCCTGGTAGTGGAGGTGCGCGGGGTGGGGCTCGCCCGTCGCGCCCTCGCCCACGTCCAGGAGGAAGACGGTCGCGTCGCTCAGCGTGCCCTCGTCGATGGGATGAGAGAAACGAAAGTAGACGGCCCCGTTCGTCCCGAACCCGTCGAGCCGCTCGGTCATCGCCTCCACGTAGCGCCGCACGAACGAGTTGCGCCGCGGGTTCGGGAAGCCCGACCAGTCGGTCGTCCCCGCCGCCGTGCGCCGCACGTCGTTCGGGAACGGGAGATCGAAGAAGCTCTCCGTCGGGGCCGCCTCGCGCGGCAGCACGAACCGCGCGCGCGGCGGGCCCGCGTCGGCCAGAGGGGTCGCGTCGAGACCGGCGTCCGCGCCTGCGTCGGCGCCGCCGACCACGCCTGGATCGCAGGCCGCGAGCACGAGGAGCGTCCAGGAGAAGCGAAGCATCTCGCGAGTATGCGTGCGCGCCGAGTTCCCGTGCAAACCGGTCGGGAATTCTGGGAATTGGGATGGAACTCCCCGGATGCATTGACCACCCGGGGGTCGGTCACCATACTCCCTCGACCATGTCGAAGACGTACTCGGACCTCTTGCAAGATGTGAAGCGGGACATCGCGACGGTCTCGCTCGACGAGATCAAGCGCCGGCTCGAGGCGGGCGAGCCGATGGTGCTCGTCGACGTGCGCGAGAAGGACGAGGTGCGCGGCGGCACGATCCCCGGCGCGCTCCACATCGCGCGTGGCTTCCTGGAGATGCAGGCGGAGAAGCACCTCTTCGACAAGAACGCGCCCATCGTCGTGTACTGCGCGGGCGGCGTGCGCTCAGCGTTCGCGGCCAAGACCCTCCAGGAGCTGGGCTACGCGCGGGTCGAGTCGGCCAACCCCGGCTTCGTGCGCTGGAAGGACCTCGGCTACCCAGTGGACAAGCCGCCGGACCTCACGCCGGCGCAGCTCGACCGCTACTCGCGGCACCTGCTCTTGCCGGAGGTCGGCGAGAAGGGGCAGGAGAAGCTCCTCGAGGCGAGGGTCCTCCTGCTCGGCGCGGGTGGGCTCGGCTCGCCCGCCGCGCTCTACCTGGCCGCGGCCGGCGTCGGCACGCTCGGGATCATCGACAACGACTCCGTCGATGCCTCGAACCTCCAGCGCCAGATCCTCCACGGGACCTCGCAGGTCGGTGAGCCCAAGGTCGAGAGCGCGCGCACGCGGATCGAGGACCTCAACCCCGATGTGAAGGTGATCGCGTTCCAGGAGCGCCTCACCAGCGCGAACGTCGACCGGATCTTCGATCACGAGTGGGACGTCATCGTCGACGGCCTCGACAACTTCCCCACGCGCTACCTCGTCAACGACGCGTCGGTCTGGAAGGACGTCCCGGTCGTCCATGGATCGATCTTCCGCTTCGACGGACAGGTCACGACGTTCTGGCCGAAGAAGGGCCCGTGCTACCGGTGCCTCTACCCGGAGCCGCCGCCGGCGCACCTCGCGCCGAGCTGCGCCGAGGCCGGCGTGCTGGGGATCCTGCCCGGCGTGATCGGGACCATCCAGGCCACCGAGGCGATCAAGATCGTGCTCGGCCAGGGCGAGCCCCTGGTGGGGCGTCTGCTCACGTACGAGTCGCTGAAGATGACCTTCCGCACGCTCAAGCTCCGCCGCGATCCGACGTGCCCGGTCTGCGGCGATCACCCGAGCATCCACGAGTACATCGACTACGAGGGCTTCTGCGCGGCGCCCGGGCGGTGAAGGAACTCGGGCGCGCGCGCGCTGTCGCGTTTGGGTAATGTCTCGGCCCATCATGACGCGCGCCCTCTCGATCTCCGTGTCGCTCCTCCTGCTCGCGGCCTGCGATGGCGATCGCGGTCTGAACGAGCGGCGCGACATCCACGCCCACGACATGCCCGATGCGAAGCTGCTCATCCGCCAGGATCTGCAGCGCGGGCAGCGCGGCGTGGCCGAGGCCGCCGAGCGGTTGCGCCGAGGCTTCCTCGTCGAGGATCCGGAGCAGCGCGCGCGCGAGATGCGGCAGGTGATGATCCGCCTGCAGCAGCCGCCGCGCTCGATCAACGACCTCATGGTGCTGCCGATCACGTTCCTCGCCGCGGTCGGCACCGACGGCGTGGTGATCGCGCGCGACGCCGAGGACGATCGGATGCAGGGCTTCGATCTCGGCGAGCACGTGCCGGTCGTCCAGCGGGCGCTCGAGGGCTCGCCCGGCTACGCGCTGAGCGAGATCCCGAGCGTCGAGGAGGGCGGCGAGCCGTCCGTCAGCGTGGTGTTCGCGGCCCCCGCGCGGCACGAGGGGGAGGTCGTCGGCGCGATCGTCGCGGGCCTCCCGCTGTGGCGCATCGGCCAGCAGCTCACCCGGCAGCTCCAGCTCCAGCACGCCGAGGAGATCTCCCGCGGCGAGCTGATCTGGGTGATGCTCCTGCGCGACGACGAGCAGCACTTCCACGGGGACTTCCCGCCCGATCTGCGCCTGCTCGTGCCCGACGCGGCGCGCCGCCGCGAGGGCCTGAGCGCGAGCCCGGGTGGGTTCACGGGCGAGCTCCAACAGTTCGGCCGGTGGTACGGCTTCGGGGTCCTGCCCGTGTCGGCCCTCGGCGACGGGGTGTCCGTGATCTTCTTCCGCAGCGATCCGGTCTAGGCCGTTGCGCTGGCGCTTCTGGATCGATCGCGGCGGCACCTTCACGGACTGCATCGGCCGCGACCCGTCGACGGGCGCGCTGCGCGTGGTGAAGGTCCTCTCGAGCGACGACGCGCCGCTCGTCGGGATCCGGCGGCTGCTCGGGCTCGCGGACGGGGCGCCGATCCCGCCGTGCGAGGTGCGGATGGGCACCACCGTCGCGACGAACGCGCTCCTCGAGCGCCGCGGCACGCCGTGCGCGCTCGTGATCACGCGCGGCTTCGAGGACGTGCTCCGGATCGGTGACCAGGCGCGGCCCGAGCTCTTCGATCTCACCGCGCAGCGTCCGGCTCCGCTCACCGACCTCGTGGTGGGCGTCGACGCGCGCGCCACGCCGGCCGGCGACGTGCTCGACGACGGCCCGCTCGGCCCGATGCCCGACGTGGAGAGCGCGGCGATCGTGGTCTTGCACGGGACGCGGGCGCCCGCGCTCGAGCGACGGCTCGCGGCGGAGGCGCGCGCGGCCGGGATCGCGCACGTGGCCGTGGCGCACGAGGTCGATCACGAGCAGGGCCTCCTCGCGCGGGCGGAGACCACCGTGGTCGACGCGTACCTCACGCCGCTCCTCCGCGGCTACGTGGCGCACCTCGCGCGCGCGCTGCCCGGGAGCACGCTCCGCGTGATGCAGTCGAGCGGCGCGCTCGCCGACGCGGCGGACCTGCGCGGCCGCCACGCGGTGCTGAGCGGGCCCGCGGGCGGCGTCGTCGCGCTCGCGCACCTCGCGCGGCAGGCCGGGATCGCGCGGGCCATCGGGCTCGACATCGGGGGCACGTCGACCGACGTGTGCCGGATCGAGGGCGCGCCCGAGCGTGTGTACGAGGCGCAGATCGCGGGCGTGCGACTGCGCGCGCCGATGATGGCGATCCACACGGTCGCAGCGGGGGGGGGGTCGGTCTGCCGCCTCGACGGCGAGCGCCTCACCGTCGGCCCGCTGAGCGCGGGCGCGATCCCCGGGCCGCTCTGCTACGGGCACCCCGGCGCGCGCGAGCCGACGCTCACCGACGTGCACGCGGTGCTCGGGCGGCTCCCCGCGGATCGCTTCCCGTTCGCGCTCGACGTGGCCCGACCGCGCGCCGCGCTGGAGGCGATCGCCGCGCGCGTGGGCGAGCCGCTCGAGCGGGTCGCGGAAGGCTTCCTCGAGGTCGCGGTGGCGAGCGTCGCGGAGGCGATCCGGCGCGTCACGGTAGCCCGTGGGCACGACGCGCGCGACCACGCGCTCGTGGTGTTCGGCGGCGCGGGGGGGCAACACGCCTGTCTCGTCGCGCGCCGCCTTGGGATCCGGCGCGCGGTGCTGCACCCGCTCGCCGGCGTGCTGAGCGCGCTCGGGATGGGCGTCGCGAGCCGCGGCTGGCACGGGGAGGCGGACCTCGGCGGCCGCGACGTGCGCGCGCTCGGCGCCGCGGAGCTCGACGCGGTGTTCGCGCCGATCGAGGCGCGCGGGCGCGCGGTGCTCGGCGCCGACGCGCCGGCCACGCGGCGGCTGGACCTGCGCTACCTCGGCACCGAGACGGGTCTGACGCTCGACCTCGTGGACGATCTCGTCCGCGCCTTCGAGGCGCGACACCTCGCGGAGCTCGGCTACGTGCGACCCGGGCACCCGGTGATCGCGACGACCGCGCGCGTGGAGCTGGAGCTCGTGGAGGAGCCGCCCGCGCTTCCGCGCCTCGCTCGCGGGGGGCCGCCGATCCCGCTGCGCGACGCGCGCGTGTGGATCGGCGATGCGTGGGCCGAGGTCCCCGTGCTCGCGCGCGAGGGGCTCGGGGCCGGCGCGACGATCGCGGGCCCCGCGCTCGTGCTCGAGGACACGGGCGCCATCGTCGTCGAGCCGGGCTGGCGGCTCCGCGTGGAAGACGACGGCCGCGTGGAGCTCGCCGACGAGGGCGGGGACGAGCTCGCCGCTGCCCGTCTCCACGCCGTCACCCTCGAGGTGCTCACGAGCGCCTTCGGCTCCATCGCGGAGCAGATGGGCGTCGCGCTCCAGCGGACCGCGATGTCGACGAACATCCGCGATCGGCTCGACTACTCGTGCGCGATCTTCGACGGCGACGGTCGGCTCGTCGCGAACGCGCCGCACATCCCGGTCCACCTCGGGGCCATGGGCGAGACGGTGCGCGCGGTGCTCGAGGCGCACCCGGCGCTCGCGCCCGGCGACGTGTTCGTCAGCAACGACCCCGCCGCGGGCGGCTCGCACCTCCCGGACGTGACGGTGGTCAGCGCGGTCCACGTCGGCGGAGCGCCGCGCTTCTTCGTGGCGAGCCGCGGCCACCACGCGGACGTCGGCGGGATCACGCCGGGCTCGATGCCCCCGTTCTCGCGCTCGCTCGCCGAGGAGGGAGTGGTCTTCCGCGCCATGCGCGTGATCGAGGGCGGGCGCTTCGACGAGGCCGCGGTGCGCCGGGTGCTCGGCGCCGGACCGTACCCGGCGCGGCGCCCGGACGAGGTGGTCGCGGACCTCGGGGCCCAGATGGCCGCGAACCGCCGCGGCGTCGTGCTCCTCGGCGAGCTGTGCGCGCGGCACGGCGTCGAGACGGTCGCCGCGTTCATGGCCCACGCCCAGCGCGACGCCGCGGAGCGCGTCGCCGACGCGATCGAGGTCCTCGAGGACGGCGAGCGCACCTTCGAGGACGCGCTCGACGACGGCACGCCGATCCGCGTGCGGATCGCGATCGCGGGCCGTCGCATGCAAGTCGACTTCACGGGGACGGGGCCCGAGCTCATCGACGGAAACCTCAACGCGCCGCGCGCGGTCACCGTGGCCGCGCTGCTCTACGTGCTGCGGAGCCTCGTCGCGCGGTCGATCCCGCTGAACGCGGGGTGCATGGACCCGGTGTCGCTCACGATCCCATCGGGCAGCGTGCTCGATCCCTCGCCCGGCCGCGCGGTGTGCGGCGGCAACGTCGAGACCTCGCAGCGCGTCGTCGACGTCCTGCTCGGGGCGCTCCGCCGCGCCGCCGCGAGCCAGGGCACGATGAACAACGTCACGTTCGGCAACGCGACCTTCGGCTACTACGAGACGATCGCGGGGGGCGCGGGCGCGGGCCCGGGCTTCGCGGGGACGAGCGGGGTGCACACGCACATGACCAACACGCGGATCACCGACGCGGAGATCCTCGAGGATCGCTTCCCGGTGCGGCTGGTCCGCTTCGCGCTGCGGCCGGGCTCCGGCGGCGCGGGCGCGTTCCGCGGAGGCGACGGAGTGATCCGCGAGCTCGAGGCGCTCGCGCCGCTCTCGTTCACGATCCTGAGCGAGCGGCGTGCGCGCGCGCCCTTCGGGCTCGCGGGCGGCGGCGAGGGCGCGCGCGGCCGGACGCTCCACCTCCGCGACGGAGTCGAGCGCGAGCTCCCGGGCCGGGCCGCGATCGAGCTCGCGGTCGGGGACCGCGTGCGCATCGAGACGCCGGGCGGGGGGGGGTGGGGCGCTCCGCCCTGACTACCCCTCGAAGGATCCGCCGCGGCCCGCGCCGTCGCGGAAGCGCTGCGTGCCGGCGACCATCGCCGGGTCGGTGAAGGCCCGGGTCCCGAGCTCGAATTCACGCGCGAGCGCGCCCTCGAGCTCGCGATCGAAGGACTCGTACGCGGACCGGCGATCGGTGCGCATGCACGTCTGCGGGAACGCGGCGACGGCCCGGGCCAGCGCCTCGGCCTCGGCGCGCGCGTGGCCCTTCGCGACGACGCGGTTCGCGAGCCCGATGCGCTCCGCCTCGCGCGCGTCGACGGCGCGGCCGGTCAATATCAGGTCGAGCGCGCGGCTCAGGCCGATCAGCCGCGGCAGGCGCACGGTCCCTCCGTCGATCAGCGGCACGCCCCAGCGCCGGCAGAACACCCCGAGCACCGCGTCCTCCTCGACGACGCGCAGATCGCACCACAGCGCGAGCTCGAGCCCGCCCGCGACGGCGTGCCCGGCGATCGCGGCGATCACGGGCTTGTCGAGCAGCATGCGGCTCGGGCCCATCGGCCCGTCCCCGTCCGGCATCACGCGGTTCGGGCGTCCCTCGGCGATCGCCTTGAGATCGGCCCCTGCGCAGAACGTCCCGTGATCGCCGTAGAGCACGGCCGCGCGCGCGTCGGGGTCGGCGTCGAAGGCGCGGAACGCGTCCGCGAGCGCCTCCGCGGTGTCGCGGTCGACGGCGTTGCGCCGCGCGGCGCGGTCCAGGATCACCGTCGTGATCTCGCCTTGCTTCTCGACTCGGACGGTCATGCGGCCGAGCCTACCGCGTCGCTGGCGCGCCGCGCTGCGCCCGGTCAACCTTCGCCCGTGTCGGAAGCGCCCGCCGAGGCCAAGCCCAAGCGCTCGTGGAAGCGGATCGCGATCGAGGTCGGGCTCGTGGTCCTCGTGTTCCTCGGTGTGCGCGCGTGGCAGACGCGAGACGCGCCGAGCGGTCCGGCCCCCGCCCTCGCGGCGACGACCCTCGCGGGCGAGCAAGTATCGTTGACGTCCGACCGCCCCGTCCTCGTCCACTTCTGGGCGACCTGGTGCGGGGTCTGCCAGGCCGAGGAGGACAACGTCGAGGCCGTGTCCGAGGGCCACCGCGTGATCAGCGTCGCGAGCCAGTCGGGCTCGCCCGCCGACGTCGCGGCCTACGCGCGCGCCCACGACCTGTCGGTCCCCGTGATCAACGACCCCACCGGCGCGATCGCGCACCGGTGGGGCGTCCATGCGTTCCCGACCTCGTTCGTCGTCGACGCCGACGGAGCGATCCGGCACGTGGAGGTCGGCTACACGAGCACGCTCGGGCTACGCGCGCGCCTCTGGCTCGCCGGGCTCTGAGTCTTCGAGGGGCGCTGCGCGCGCCCCTCCCCCACGCTTCGCGCGGGGCCCCCACCCCTCGTCGCGCGCGGCAGCCGCGCGCGCACCCCGCGCCTCCGCGCGGGGGCCCCTCGGCCGACGGCCGGCGCTGCGCGCCGGCCTGGCCTCGATCGATTTATCGACACGTCTTGTGTCTTCGGGGGGCGCTGCGCGCGCCCCCACTCCACGCGCGCGAGGCTCGCGCGCGGAGCCTCCCCCCCCGTTCGAACGCGCGGGCGCGCGTTCGCTCCCCACGCTCCGCGTGGGGACCCCCTCGGCCGACCGCCGGCGCTGCGCGCCGGCCTGGCCTCGATCGATTTATCGACACCCTCTGAGTCTCCGAGGGGGCTGCGCACCCCGTCCCCCGCGCTT
>JAYRVK010000774.1:0-2832 GCA_041918555.1 Sandaracinaceae bacterium | reverse complement strand
TTGCCTTCACGATCTGCAGCGCGGTGCCTTGGAACACGCGCCCGTCTCTCATCACGATCTTCATGCTGCGGTCTCCTTTCGGCGCGAGCGCCAGTTGCCCGAGGCGATGACGGGACGACCCTCGACCTCCTCGGGCGGGAGGAGGTAGGTCGCGGATAGGCCGCATGAAGGCCCTCTCGTTGTCAACTTTAGTTTCCATAAGATAACTTCTGCGAAGTTGGAGCCCACCAGTCGGGGGGGAGCAGAGGGAGCGCGCACGGCCGCGAGTGAGCGTGCGCTCGCAGGCCCTGCCCCGCGCTCGCCCCCGATCAGCGATCGGGATCACGGGACCCGAACGCGCGGCCGTACGCGATCCACTGCGCGACCGGGGGCTCGGCGGTGCGCGCGAACGCGGCGACGCATGCGCCCACCGTGCACGCGCTCCACCCCGCGCTCGCGTAGAGCGGCCACGTCCACGGCGCGAGGCCCCCGAGGACCCCGCCCGGGTGAGCCGTGGTGCCGAGCGCGATCGTGCCGAGCCCGAACGCGACGAGGGTCCAGCCCGCCGCGTCGAGCGCGCCCAGGAGGGCGAGGCGCCTGACCCACAGCACCGACACCGGGTCCCGCGCGAGCGCGGCGAGGCCCCCGAAGAGCACGAAGAACACGCCGTCGACGAGGAAGCCGAACGCAGTGCAGGCGTCGCCCCCCCCCGCGAGGAGGACGACCGCGAGCGCGACGCGGCCCGCGCCGCCGAGCCCTCCGAAGAGCCCGACCGCGAGGAAGGCCGTCGTGAGGCGCTTCCGCGGATCGTCCACGCGGATACTGTGCCCGCCTCTCCGAGGGCGTGCGAGGCTCCGCGCATGTCGCTCTTCCGCGCCCTGCTCGAGCGCCGACGCCTGCCCGGTCCGCTCACCGCGTACGTGCAGGGCGTCGCGTGCTTCTACCTCGTGTTCGGTCTCTCGACCATCGCGTGGCCTGGACAAATGCAAGTCGTCTTTCAGGCGCGCCCGTTCGTCGGAGACGAGGAGAGCCTGTTCCGCGTGCTCGGGATGACCGTCGCGGTGATCGGGTGGCTTCACCTCTTCGCGGGCCGCGACGCGTCGAGGCCGGTGATCGCGGCCACCGTGATCGATCGGCTCCTCGTCCCGTGGTGCTCGTCCCGCTCGCGTACGCCGGGGTGTTCCCCGTCGTGCTCGCAATCTTCTCCGTGCTCGATCCGATCCTCGCGCTGATCGCCTGGGCGTTGCTCGCGCGAAGCGCCGCCGAAGAGTGAGCGCTGCCGCCGGCGAGTGGGATCGCGCCAAGTCCGTCGTGTTCGTCGCGCCGCGCTGGCCGCGCGGAGGTAGGGCCTAGCCCGAGCGGCGTTCTTGGTACGCTCCGGCCGTGACCCTCATGCGGCTCGCGCCCGGGGACCACGTGGGTGGGGAGTTCGAGATCGTGCGGCCTCTCGGCGAGGGCGGCATGGGCGCGGTGTACGTCGCACGGCAGCTCTCCACCGGGAAAGAGCGCGCGCTCAAGGTCATGCAGCCGGCGCTCCTCGCGGACGAGCGGAGCCGTCAGCGCTTCGTCGAGGAGGCGAAGGTCGGCAGCCGCATCGAGAGCGACCACGTCGTCGAGGTGATCGGCGCCGGCGTCGACGAGGCGTCCGGAGCCCCGTGGCTCGCGATGGAGCTCCTCCAAGGCGAAGACCTCGAAGCCCACGTCGCGCGGTGCGGTCCGCTCGACGTCGCGACGCTCGCGCGGCTCTACGACGAGCTGGCACACGCGCTCGATCAGGCGCACGCGCAGGGCATCATCCATCGCGACTTGAAGCCCGAGAACCTCTTCCTCGCGCAGTCGCGACGCCGCGCGCAGGCGCCGATGCTCAAGGTGCTCGACTTCGGGATCGCAACGTTCGTTGCCTCCGACGCGACCGCGGCGACGGTGACTACGGCGATCGGGTCGCCGCTCTGGATCGCGCCCGAGCAGGCGAGCGTGGGGGCGAAGCTCCGTCCCGCGACCGACGTCTGGGCGATGGGGTTGATCGCGTTCTTCCTCCTCACCGGTCGCCGCTATTGGCGCGCCGCGAACGCGTACCCGATCAACCTCCACGCGCTCATCGCGGAGATCCTCACCCTCCCGGTCGCGCCGGCGAGCGAGCGCGCGCGCGAGCTCGGCGCGTGCGTGCCCGCGGGGTTCGACGCGTGGTTCGCGCGGTGCGTCGCACGCGTTCCGACCGAGCGGTTCGCGACCGCCGGCGAGGCGGTGGCGGCGCTCGACGCGCTCGCCGCGAGCGAGGCTGCGGACGCGGCGGTGGAGGCGTCCGACGCGGGCGACGCGCTCGGCGCCGCGGTGCCAGCGGTGCCCGTGCCGCCGACCGTCGCGCTCGAGGTCTCGCCGCCGGAGGAGGCGGCGCGCGCTTCGCCGCGCGTCGCGCGCACCGAGCCGCTGAAGGCCGAGCCGGTACCGGCGCCGCGCGTCGCCGCCGCCCCGCCCTCGCGGGACGAGACCGCGCGTAGGCCACTGGTGCTCGCGATCGGGAGCGGTCTCGTGGCGGTGGGGCTCTTCGCGTGGCTGATCGTGCCGTCCGGGGACACCGAGTCGCTCCCGACTCCCTTGGAGTCGCACCGCGAGGCCGACGCGCAGTCCCTGCGCGCCTGCGCGCGAGGGAGCTCGCGCGACTGCGACGCGGTCCTCGCGCCCGGCCGGTGCGCGTGGATCCGCGACTCGCACAATGCGGGCCTGCGTTCGGAGTTCGCGCGCGCGGCGCGCACGGCGTGCGACGAGGGCGGCCCCGTTGCGTGCGGCGCCCTGGCGCGCGCGTGCGCGTGCGAGGTGCGCGAGGCCTGCGAGCCCGACGCCGCGGTCGAGCCG
>JAYRVK010000773.1:0-1613 GCA_041918555.1 Sandaracinaceae bacterium | reverse complement strand
GCCTCCGCCTTCTCGCGCGCCTGCGCCAAGAGCTCTCGGATGGCCGCGTCGCCGGGATCGATGCGCGCGCCCTTCTCGAGCACCTGGATCGCGCGCTTCGGATCGCGGCGCTGCATCAGGAGCTTGCCGAGCCAGCGGAACGCGGTCGCCTGCTCCGGGTGGGCGCGCGCCGCGCGCAGGAGCAGCGCCTCGGCGGTCAGCGAGTCCCCGATCGCGTCGTGCGCGCGCGCCGCCACGATGAGGAGCGCGGCGTCGTCGGGGGCCCGGCGCAGACCCGCGGTCGCCACCTCGAGCGCGTGGCCCTTCTCGCCGGCCTTCAAGAGGGCGCGCGCGAGCGACGCCGGGTCGTTCACGCCCACGCCCTCGCGGAACCGCCGCAGCCGAGTCGAGAGATCCGGATCCAAGGGGCGCTAGCCTACTGGCTCGTCAGGGCAGGTTCCAGAAGGCGCGATACGTCTTCGCCAGGCGCTTGCGCTCCCGGGGCGATCCCACCGCGGCCTCGCCGAGCCGCTCGCCGGCCAGGTGCGCGAGCTCGTCGCACACGAACTTGAAGACCGACGAGTGCCCGCGCTCGAGCGAGTCGAGGAGCCACTCGAGGCGCGGGCGCTCGCCGTGCTTCTCGATCCACCTCTGCCACGCGCGGGCGTCGCGGCCGAAGGTCTGCCCCGTGAGCATCGCGAGCGCGCGCAGCGTGAGGTCGTTGATCTCCGGATCGGTGGGCTCGAGCAGCGGCACGAGCACGCGGTGCGCGCGCGGATCGCGGAGCCGCGCGAGCGCCGCCACCGCGTAGCTGATCGACGCGCGGTCGAGCGTGCCGGCCTCGATCCCCGCGCGCAGCGAGCCGCACGCGTGGGCGGTGGCCTCGGGTCCGAGCCCGAGGAGCACCGCCGCGGCGACCTCGCGCACGCCCGGATCCTCGTCCACCGTCGCCTCCGCGAGGTCGTGCACCAGCGCGGGCCCGCCGAGATCCTGCGCGACGAGGGCCGCGTAGAAGCGGATGTCCGGGTTGCGGTGGTGCAAGAGCGAGTGGACGAACGGGATCGAGACCTCGCCGAACGCGACGAGCGCCCGCGCGAGCGGCGAGACGTCGCGCCCCCGCGCGACCGCGCTGTGCGGGTGGCGACGGTTGAACCAGAGGAGCCCGGGGAAGCCCGCCACGATCGAGGGGAGGGCGTCGGGGCCGAGGCGCAAGAGGGCTTGCACGATGTGAGCCTCGAGCCCGGGGCCGACCGTCTCGAGCTGCTTCACGAGCTTCTTGGCGCGCGTGGTGTTCGTCGGGGGCTCGGGGGGCGGCGTCGGCGCGCGCATCGGCACGCGCGCGACCTTGCGCACGTTCACGTGCTCGACGATCGGCGCGTCCTTGGGGACCGCGGGCGGCCGCAGCGACGCGCTCGGCACCACGTACGCGGCCAGGATCGCGTCGGGCGGTCGCGAGCCGAGCTCGAGCGGGGGGGGCTCGCGATCGAGGATGAACTCGAGCAGCCGCGCGTCGAGCTCGAGCTCCCCCGAGCCCGGCGGCTGCGAGGGCAGCTCGCTCGGCGGACCGCGGCGTTCGTCGTTCCCGATGCGGGCACGCTAGCACGGAGGATCGTCACGCCGCTTCTTCGAGGGGC
>JAYRVK010000772.1:0-11074 GCA_041918555.1 Sandaracinaceae bacterium | reverse complement strand
CGCGGCGGTCGTGCTCGGCGTGTCCTCGCGCACCCCCTAGGGATAGCACGAGCGGGCTAGGGACCCCCGCTCGCGCACGTGCCGTCGGCCGCCACGTCGACGCCGGCCATCTGCGCGAAACACTCGTTGTCGTGGGTGAGGCCGTCGCAGCCGCACACCGGATCGATGGAGAGATCGCACGCCGTGGGGCGCGGCCGGCACACGCCGAGCTCGTCGGCGGCGCCGCAGCCGACCATCGACGCGGGGAAGTCGCACCACTCGTCGGGCCGGCACACGAAGCCCGCGAAGCCGCCGCAGTCCCCGCCCGGCGGGCGCTCGCAGCCCGCGTGGCGCATGGCGCAATCCTCGGGGGTCGACGCGACCTCGTCGCAGTCGAAGCCGGTGCACTCGCAGCCCGAGAGGATCTGGCAGCTCGCGCCGTCCCAGTAGTAGCCGCGCACCGGCTCGCAGTCGCCGACCGGCGTGACGTCGTCGGGCGCGCAGGAGCTCGCGCACTCGCCGTCGCCCGCGACGTTCACCCCGACGGCGTGCGCGTGGTCGTCGCAGCCGTAGGTCCGTCCGTCGCAGCCGCACACGGGCGGGCCCGGATCGGAGCAGGCCCAGCCCGGCGGGGGCACGGGCTCGCAGGTGCCGACCGCGCCGCAGGCGCCGCGCGGGGTCACGCACCACTCGGCCTCGCCGCAGTCGGCGGAGCTCGTGCAGCCGGGCGGCGGGCCGAAGCAGTGGCGGTGCGCGATCTCGCAGTCGGACGCGTCCCCCCAGCCGGCGCCGCAGTCGCTGCCCACGCACGAGCAGCCGCTGTGGGTCACGCACACGGTGCCGTTCCAGAACGTGCCGACGATCGCGTCGCAGGGGCCCTCGCCGCCCGCGTCCTGCGGCGCGCACGAGTGGCAGCCGGAGCGCGCGGTCTCGCACTCGGCGAACGTGTCGTAGGTCGCTGCGCAGTCGGCGCCGACGCAGCTGCAGCCGCCGATGTAGGTGCAGCGCGTGCCGTCCCACGCGATCCCGAGGATCGCGGCGCACGCGCCCTCGCCGCGCGCGTCCTGCGCCTCGCACGAGCCGCCGCACGCGCCCTGGCTCGCGACGATCTCGCCGGCGCGGCCCGCCTCGCACGAGTTCGAGTAGGTCACGCCGTCGCAGCCGCACGCGGGCTCGACCACCGTGAAGCAGCCCTCGGGCCGCGGGACGCACACGCCGTCGCGGCGTCCGTCCGGGCAGTGGTCGATCGCGCAGTACTCCGTCGGGCCGCAGTCCGCGTTGCTCGCGCAGTCCGTCGTGCAGGCGATCTCGATGCACGCGCCGTCCGGCGGCGCGCAGATGCCGCAGCTCTCGTTGCAGCACACCTGGCCTTGGTCGCAGAGCACCGGGCCGCACTGCTCGCGCGCGCCTCCGCCGTCGCGCGGCGGGCGGCCGCCGTCGTGCTCGCCGACGTGGACGCGCTGGCAGCCGGCGAGGCCGACCGCGAGGAAGAGGCCAGAGAGGGCGAGGGTCGCCGAACGGGAAGTCATGCCCGTGGGTGGCCAGGGGATCGGGCATCCGTCACGGAAAGTCGATCCGGCGCACCTCGCGGGGGGGCAGGCCGTGGCAGCCCGTCGCGTCGACCGGGGCGCGCGCGGTCCCGTCGGCGCGGAGGCGGTGGATCACGGCGGCACCCGCATCCGGGAGGAGCACGAGGTCGTGCGCCGCGTCGTACACGCCGTCGCCCATCGTGAAGGGCTCGGCCTCGAAGAGGAGCGCCGCGGCCTCGCCCTCGATCGCGAGCACGCGATCGGGGAGCTCGGTGGGGAGATCGCCCCACGCGATGGTGACCCACCGGTCGGCTGCGATCGGCACGGTGGGCCCCGACGGAACGGGCGCGCCCGGGTGTGCGGCCGCGCGGTACGCGGCGACCTCGACGAGCGCGCCGGCCTCGACCCGGTACGCGACGATCCCCGCGCTGGGCCGGCGCCCCTCTTCGTCGGTGAACGGGGCGCCCACGCACGTCACGACGGCGACGTCGCCGAGCCCGTCGACCTCGCCGCACCCGACGAGCCCGTCCACGAGGTGCAGCTGCGCCGCCTCGGTGCGCGGGTCGAGCACCGCGACCGCGCCGGGCGCGCTCGCCATGAAGTCGGCGGAGAGCCGCGCGAGGCCGACGACGACCACGTCCGCCCCCGCGGGCCCGATCCGCGCCATCCGATCGGGCCGCGCGCGCACCTCGCCCGCGTCGGCGAGCGCGCCGAGGTCGATGCGCCGCGCGACGCGCCCCTCCGCGACGATCGCCACGTCGTTGCCGCGGTCGAGCGCGCCGGCCGGGGCGGCGTGGTTCACGCCGTAGCGGCTGATCCACGCCGCGTCGCCCACCCGCAAGACGTCGTGCGGGTTCGAATCGAAGCTCGCGCCCACGTCGACCTGGCCGACCACCGGGCGCTCGGCGCAGGCGTCGAGCCAGGAGACGACGTCCGTGCCGAACCGATCCACGGCGACGACGTGGCAGGGCGCGAAGGGCGCGCTCGGGAGCACGACGTCGCCGCTGAGCGCCGCGACGATCCCGGGGCGCGCGGTCCCCGAGTCGACCCACGCGTCGAGGATCACGGTGCCGTCGGCGTCGAGCAGGCCGATCGCGCTCGAGGCGTAGTCGCTCGAGACGACCGCGAAGGTCGGCCGCGCGGGCGGGCGCGCGAGATCGTCGCCGCAGCCGTCGTCGGGCGAGGCGCAGCCCGCCGCGAACGCGAGGAGCGCGAGCCCCCGCGCGCTCACTCGACCTCCACCCAACGGGCGATCACGCCGTCGATGTCGGGGCCGTTCGCCGAGGGGTCGCGCGGGAACGGCGCGCCGGTGTCGGGGTTGTCGTGATCGAACGCGGGGCTGAGCCGCACGAACGCGAAGCCCCCCTCGCGGATCGCGCCCGCGAGGCCCTCCCCGGGCAGCGCGTCGAGGTCGAAGCGATCGCCGCCCGCCGTGCCGTCGAAGGGATCGACCGGGTTCGTCTCCGCGTGGAGCGAGACCGGCGTCACGCCCGCGAAGCCGCGCCAGTCGGTCGCGCGGGTGGAGAAGCGCGCCTCGTCCTCCGCGACGAGGTCGTGCGGGAGCGCGACCCAGTCCTGCCCATCGAGCGACACCTCGACGATCGCGGGATCCATGAACGTCGCTCCGTCGCCGTGCTCGAACGGGTTCTCGAAGACGGCGAGGTCTTCGCCCGGGCCGTTGAGCGCGCGGCGGCCACCCCAGCCGAGCACGAGGTAGGACCCGTAGTCGATCGAGTAGACGTCGAGGCTCCCCGCGCCGAGGCCGCCGCCGCGGACGCCGTTGGTCGCGAGCGCGGGATCGCGAAACGGTCCGTCGCCGGCGCCGGGCGCGTCGACGACCCTGTCCGCGGGCGCGGCGTCGAGCGACGCCGAGGCGCACGCGGTGGAGTGGAGAACGACTGAAACGAGACCGATGAGCGCCAGACGATCCGGCATCTCGGAACCTCCCCTCGAGGACCGAAACCGCCGCGTGCGATGGGGCGCGCGGCATCCGTGGCAGGTCTTCGGACTCGCGGACACGCCCCTCGGGGCACCTACTGGTCGCCGCTTCCCAGGCCGAGGCCCAGTGCCGTTGGCGACGGTCGTTTCCGCTCACCGCTGCGGGGCAGCCCCGGACTCTCACCGGGTTCCCTCTTCGCCGGCGTGCCGTTGCGCGCCGGAACCACGAACGAGGGGAGCGTGGTCCGGGCGCGCCGTGAATGCAACGAGGCGCCGCGGCCACCATCCTCACGTGACCCGCCTCTCCCCGGCCCTGGCCCTCGCGCTGCTCCTCGGCGTCGCGTGCGGCGCGCCCGCCACCTCGTCCCCCTCCACCACCGCGGCCCCCGCGAGCCACGCCGACGAGGACGGCGAGTGGACCGCGGCGATGCTGCGTCTCCTCGATCCCGCGCTCCGCGCGGAGGTCCGCCGCGGCAGCGCGGACCGGCTCGCGATCAAGGTGTACTTCCTCGAATCCCCGAGCGACGCGGAGCTCTCCGCGCTGCTCCTCTCGCGCGTCGGCAACCAGGTGGTCGGGAGCGTGCAGCTCGCGACGCTCCACGAGATCGCCGCGCGCGACGACGTCGATCGGATCGAAGCGCTCACCGACGTCGGCTACTGATTCGCGGACGAGTTCGCGCTATGGCGGGGCGTGCGCCGCGCGCTCGCTCTCTGTCTACTGCTCGCCTCGCCCGCGTCGGCACAAGACGGCGACGAGCTCGGGGTCACCGCGTCGGTCCCCCGGCCGCTCGCGAGCACGGGCGGCGAGGACCCGACCGCGAGCGCGACCGAGCTCGACGCGACGGAGCGACCGACCGCGCTCGACACGCTCGCCGACGCGGTGCTCGAGGCGCCCGGCGCGCGCGCGCTCCGCACCGGGGGCTTCGGGAGCCCGACCACGCTGTCCCTCCGAGGGAGCGAGGCGGATCAGATCGAGGTCCTCTTCGGCGACGTGCCGATCGGAACCGCCGACGGGAGCCCCTTCGATCTCTCGGCGATCCCGCTCTGGGCGCTCGAGCGCGTAGAGATCTACCGGAGCGGCGCGCCGACTTGGCTCGCGCGCTCGGGGATCGGGGGCGTGCTGCGCCTCGTGCCGCGCGAGCCCGGACGCGGGCCGACGCTCGGCGCCGCCGGCGGCGTCGGCTCGTACGGGCTCGGGCACGGCCGGCTCCTCCACGCGGGCTCCCACGAGGACGCGTCGTGGATCGTCGCGGGGGGGGCCACGACGACGCAAAGCGATTTTCCTTATACAGAGGACGTCACGCTCCTCGACGGCGGCGGCGACGCGGTCGAGCGCCGGCGCGAGAACGCGTGGCGGACGGAGGGCGCGGGCCTCGGGCACCTCGCGCTGCGCCTGGGCGACGGCGTCTTCAGCGCGCTCGTGCTCGGGCGCGGCGCCGACGGGGGCGTGCCCGGACGCGCGATCGCCCCCACGACCGCCGCGCGCCGCACCGAGGGCGAGGGGATCGTGGGCCTGAGCTTCCGCGTGTGCGAGGGCGGTCGCCCGGACGCGCTCGCGCTCTGGCGTCTGGGGGTGTCGGCGTCGGTCGGCCTGCGGCGGCGCGCCCTCTCGGATCCCCACGCGGAGATCGGGCTCGTGCCGGTCGACGCGGACGACCTCGCCGTGCGGACCACCGCGCGCGTCGCCGCGGCGGGGCGCGCGCTCGACTGGCTCGAGCTGACGGGCGTCGGCCTCTACGCGCACGACGAGCTCGCGCCCTCGGACGCGCTCGCGCGCACGCCGAACCGCGGGAGCGCGCGCGACGCCGGCGACCTCGCGCTCGAGGCGCGGCTCTTCGGCGCGGTCGACGCCGTGCGGATGGAGCTGCGCCCGTCGGCGCGCCTCGCGCTCGTCGGCTCGCGCCTCGCGGACCTGCGCGCCGATCACCTCGACGCGGCCACGGAGTCCTTCGCGGTCGCGCCGACCTTCCGGCTCGCCGGCGCGATCGAGCCAGTGCGCGGCCTCACGATCGCCGCGAGCGCGGCGTCGGCGACGCGCGTGCCGAACCCGGTCGAGCTCTTCGGGGATCGCGGCTTCCTCGTCGGCGTCGCGTCGCTCGCCCCGGAGCGCGCCGAGACGTTCGACCTCGGCCTCGCGCTCGCCGGGCGCGAGGGCCCGGTCCGCGGGCGCGCGGAGCTCCGCGGCTTCGTGACGCTCGCGAGCGATCTGATCCGATACCGGCGCAACACGCTCTACCAGGCGGTCCCCGAGAACGTCGCGAGCGCGACGCTCGCGGGCGTCGAGCTCGGCGCGACCGGCGAGCTCACGCGGCACGTGCGGCTCGTGACGGCGTGGACGCTGCTCGGGACGTGGACGGATCACGGGGGACGCGAGCGTCGACTTCCCTTGCGACCGTGGCTCACCGGCTACGTGCGACCGGAGGTGCGCGCGCTCGGGGTCGGGCCGCTCGACGTGCTCGCGGCGTTCGTCGATCTCGAGCACGTGTCGGAGTCGTTCTGGGACCCCGCGAACACGAGCGCGCTCCCCGAGCGGACCCGGATCGGGATCGGGGCGAGCGTCGAGGTGTGGGGCGGACGCCTCCGCGTCGACGCGGTCGTGCGCGACGTCCTCGATCGGCGAGGCTTCGACCTCCTCGGGTTCCCCTTGCCGGGGCGGACGCTCTCCGTCGACCTCGCGCTCCGGTCGGACTGATCCTGCCGATACTTTGCAGTCCGGGCCGATCGTACGCAGAAATAGGGGGCCATGGATCCGACGAAGTACCGGTGGATGCCCCCCCTGTTCGTGCTCGCGGCGGGGGCGTGCGCCGGCTCGGCCGGTCCCGCGCACCCGGCCGGACAGACCCACGCCGAGGGAGACCGCGCGACGGAGCCCGGCTCGGCGCGCGCCGAGGCCCCCGCGTCCTCCGCGGTCGAGGCGACCGACGAGCCCGGCGACATCCCCGTGTGGCAAGAGGGCTCGCGCGCGACGCCGGTCTCGCGCGCGGCGGCGGCCCGCCGAGGGCTCGTCCTGCTCGACCTCGGCGACGCGTGGGCGCCGACGATCTTCACCGAGGACGAGTCGCTCGGACCGCGCGGCCGCCAGCCCTACCGGCGCGAGTTCATCCAGCTCGCGAACGAGGCGACGCGCGGGCAGCGCGATCCGGTCGAGCGACACCTCGAGCTCTACGGGATCTTCCCGACCATCGGGGTGATCCGCGAGCGCCTCGCCGACGACGAGCGGCACCGCTGCCACGAGGCGATCGACGACTCCGCGATCGCCTCGCTCGACACCACGATCCGGCCCGGCTCGGATCCCGACGGGCAGCGGCGCCGCGTGGTCGCGGTGCGCGTGCTGCGGCGCCGGCTCGGGGCGATCGCGCACCGGCGCGGGCTCGCCTCGATCGCGGAGCTCGACGACGGCGGACGCTCGCGCGAGGCGCAGGAGGCGCGGCGCCTCGCGCGCATGGAGCCCATCGTCGAGGGGATCCGCGCGGTGCAAGCCCACTTGCGGTGCGAGGGCACGCTGCACTCGCGCGCGCGCGACGGCGAGCTCGACGCGTGGACCGGGCGCGCGCTCCGGATCTGGCAGTCCAAGCACATGATCATCAGCCTCGCGAGCCGGCCCGCCGCGGCGACGCGCGCGTCGCTGCTGGTCGACAGCCGCGAGCTCGACTTCATGTCGCTCCTGCGCGCGCTGCGCGAGCGCGTGGTCGACGCGACGGGGATCCTCGAGGACGGCTCGGCGAGCAACCAGTGGGGCACCGTGCTCGGGCGGCAGCTCCAGATCGAGGACGAGTACCGCTGGGTCGAGCGGCTCCGGCCGCTCCCGAACGGGGCCCCCGACCTCGTGTCGCGCGAGACCGAGGCGGCCGCGCGCGCGCTCGGCTGGACGGAGCCCGCGGCCGCGCTCGCGTGGCTGAACGAGCACGCCGCAGAGCGCGCCGATCACCGCGTGGTCGCGCTCCCGCTGCCCGCGCCGCCGGCCTACCACTCGCGGCACATGGACCTGCGCGTCGAGATCGACCGCGGCGACATCCACTACGCGTTCCCCTTCACGGCCGACGGGCGCCCGCGCGGACAGACCCAGCAGAACCGGCCGATCACCACGATCTACGCGCGCCACCAGGGCCAGGAGATCCCGCTCGTGCGGTGGAACACCACGATCGGCGGCTGGCAGCCCGAGGTGAACCCCACGGGCGGCGTCGGGCTGCGCTACAAGGAGTCCGACGTCGGGCCGCGCGTGTGGCGCGATCTGATCGCGGGGCCCGCGTGGCTCCCGCCGCCGAGCACCCCCGACGACGAGCTCGTCGAGCGCACCGCCAACGGGCCCTGGCGCGTGAACGACTCGATCACCGGGCCGGGCTACGACAGCGCGTACGGCCTCGCGATGGTGATCCACCACCAGGTGCGCGGCGAGGGCGAGGACGAGGAGCTCCTCGACAACGGGATCCGCAGCCACGGCTCGGTGAGCTATCGCTCGATCCTGCGCGGCTACAGCCACGGGTGCCACCGGCTGTTCAACCACCTCGCGGTGCGCATGGGCGGGTTCCTCCTGCACCATCGGCCGCACACCGTGCAGGGCCGCCTGCCCGCGTCGCTGCGGCGCGAGCTGCGCCCCGAGGGCCCGGACGGGCCGACCCTCGTGCTCGAGCTGACGAACCGCGGGTTCCTCTTCGAGCTCGACCCGCCCGTGCCGGTGAACGTGCTGCCGGGGAACATCCGCGGGACGACCACGCGCCCCCTCGCCGGGTTCTTCCCGCTGCCCGAGGAGCTCCAGGCGCAGGCGCGCGCCGAGGCCGAGCCGGCCACGAACTAGGTCGTCGATCCGCGAGCGGTCGGCCTGCTAGAATCGTCGCCGCCCTACGGGCCAGGCCCGAGATGACTGGGAACAGCAGCCGATCCGACGGTCCGACCCCCGCGGCACGCGCCGCCGGCGCGACGACCCTGGCGCGCCTCGCGGACATGTTCCGCGGCGCCATGGAGGGGCTCGGCAAGACGGTCGACGAGGCGGTGCTCGAGCAGTGGGCGGTGACGATCCACTCGTCGATGAGCGGGCGCGGTCGGAGCTACCACACCGTCGAGCACGTGTTCACGGTGCACGGGGGGGGCGACCCGATCGGGACGCTCGCCACGCTCTTCCACGACACGGTCTACTGCGAGGTCGACGGAGGCCTGCCGCGCGGGCTCGAGGCGGTGCTCGGCGACGCGCTCCAGGTCGACGGTGATCACGTCGAGCTCGGCGAGTTCGATCCCACGCAAGACGAATTGCGTGCGCTCGTCGCGCGCATCTTCGGCTTCGAGCCGGGGCAGCGCGTGACCTTCCAGTCCGGGCTCAACGAGCTCGCCTCGGCGCTCCTCGCGGTGCGCTCGCTCGAGTCGCACCTCGATCACCGCACCCTCGCCGAGGTCGTCACCTGCATCGAGGCGACGATCCCGTTCCGCCCGCAGGAGGCCGAGGACCTCCTCGCGGAGCGGCTCGCGCTGGCGGATCGCGAGCACGGGCTCGGGCTGGGCGAGGCGGGCGTCGAGCGCGCGGTGCGCCGCGCGGTGGAGGTGGCCAACCGCGACGTCGGGAACTTCGCCTACGAGGACCCCGCCGCGTTCCTCAGCCACACGTGGGAGATCCTCCCGGAGTCGAACCCCACGCTGCGCCTGCCGGCGTACACGCTGCGCGAGTACCGCAGCGCGATGTCGAAGATGGAGAGCTTCCTCGCGGGCCTCGAGGCCGGCCGCGTGTTCCGCGTGTTCCGCGGGACCCCGAGCGGGCCCGAGCTCGAGGCGACGTGGGCGCGCGTGACCACGAACCTCGCGCGCGGGACGCGCTACCTGCGGCAGAAGGTCCTCGCGGCGCGCCTGCTCGAGAGCCTCGGGCTCCTCACGGGCGGCGACGCGCCGGTCTCGCTGTTCATGGGCGATCTGCCGTTCGAGGCCGAGAGCGAGCGCCTCGAGGATCTCATCGGCGAGCTGCCGACCTTCGGCGAGGACACCGACGAGATCGTGTTCCGTCTGCTCTCGGAGGGGCGCACCAAGGACTCGGGCTTCGACCTGCGCCACTCGCCGCTCGCCGCGTACCTCTACGCGCACCTCGGCGACGCGCGCTCCGACGCGGCGCTCCGGGCGGCGGACGGCTGGCCGCTCCTCGACGCGCTGCCCCGCCACGTCGTCGCGTCGATCGCGCGCGCGACCGCGCAGATCGCGGCGACGCGGCGCGCGAAGCTCCTCGCGATCGCCGCTCAGCTCGAGAGCGACGCGTAGTCGCTCGGGCGGTAGCCGACGAGGACGCGCTCGCCGATCACGAGGATCGGCCGCTTGATCAGCTTCCCGTCGGCGGCGAGCGCGGCGAGCGCCTCGTCCTCGCTCATCTCCGGGAGCCGGTCCTTGAAGCCGCCGGCCTTGTAGCTCTGCCCGCTCCGGTTGAAGAGCTTCGCGATCGGGAGCCCCGACCTCCGGTGGAGCGCGACGAGCTCCGCCTTGCCGGGCGGGCTCGCGACGATGTCGACGAGGCGCAGCGCGATGCCCTGCGCGTCGAGGTCCTTCTTCGCGCGCCGGCACGTGGAGCAACCGGCGTAGTGGTAGAAGGTCGCGGTCACGCGTGGACTCCGGGCGCGGGCGGCGACGCGACCTCGGCCTCGACCCCGTGCGCGTCGAGCTCCGCGACCGCCTGCCGGTGGATCCGCGCGAAGACCCAGAGCCCGAGCTTCGGCGAGATCCGGTCGAGGAGCCACACCGCCTTCCACCACCGCGGCACGATGATGAACGGCTCGTTCCGCTCCACGTCCGACAACACCTCTTGCGCAACGCGATCCGGGTCCATGGGGCGCATGCGCTCGAACATCGCCTCCATGCGCGACTCGGTCAGGCGCTTGCCCACGTTCCGGCCATACATGCCGCCCGTGAGGATCGGCGTGCGGATCACCCCGGGGCAGAGCACCGAGACGCGCACCCCGTGCGGGGCGGCCTCGATGCGCAGCGCCTTGCTGATCCCGACCACCGCGTGCTTGCTCGCGGTGTAGCTCCCGAGGCCGGGCGTCGGCAGCAGGCCCGCCATCGACGCGGTGCTCACGATGTGGCCCGAGCGCTGTCGGAGCATGATCGGGTAGACCGCCTGGATCCCATAGGCCACGCCCCGCACGTTCACGTCGAGGACGTCGTCCCACGCGGCGCGATCGTAGTCGGCGATCTCGCCCCCGACGCCGATCCCCGCGTTGTTGAAGAGCCAGTCGATCGAGCCGTGGCGCGCGGCCACGTCGTTGGCGAGGGCGACGAACGCCGAGGCGTCGCGCACGTCCAGCTCTCTGGCCTCGGCGCGGCCGCCGCTCGCGCAGATCGAGGCCGCGACCTCGCGCGCGAGCTCGAGCTGCCGGTCCGCGAGGACCACCGTCGCGCCGCGCTTGGCCATCGCCTCGCCGATCGCGCGCCCGATGCCGGAGGCCCCACCCGTGACCAGCGCCGTCTTGCCGTACATGCGTCCTCTATAGCCCGACTGGTACGCTCCGGCATGGCCGACGTGTCGGGCTGGCTCGAGGCGGCGGGGGCGCACCACGACGTGGTGGAGTGGGCGCGGCCGTACGGCGCGGACTGGGCGCGCGCGTGGAGCGAGTGCCCGCGGGGCGACTGGCTGCTCGGGATCGCGGCCCGCGCGGGGGCGG
>JAYRVK010000771.1:0-7333 GCA_041918555.1 Sandaracinaceae bacterium | reverse complement strand
GACCGTCTCGCCGTCGACGAGCCCGAGCACCGCGGCGGCGCTCGCGTCGCTCACCGCGACGGCGATCGCCGCGCCCGACGCCGACGCCGCGACGCGCCCGTCCGGCGTGCTCATGAGGAGGGCCGGCGCGGGCGGGCCCGCCGCCTCGTCGATCACGCCATCGCAGTCGTCGTCGGCGCCGTTGCAGACCTCGGCGCCGGTGTTCGCGACGGCGTCGTCGCAGTCGGCCTCGACGCCGGGCCCCGCGCACTCGGGCGCGACGAGCCCGTCGCCGTCGAGGTCGCGCACGCCGCGCGCGCAGGTCCGCGTCTGCGCGCTGCACTGCCAGCGCTCGCACGCGCTCGCGGGGATGCCGTCGAGCTCGTTGAGGATCGCGCAGTCGTCGCCGCCGAGCGCGCACTCGGGCGGGGTGGCGCCGACGACGAGCGAGCACCCGGAGAGGAAGACCGTGATGAAGGCCCGCCGCATCAGAAGCGCCCCCCGAGCGCGAGCCCGCCGCCGTTCGGATCCACCCAGGGAACGAGCTGCGCCGAGTCGCTCGCGCCGCCGCCCCAGTCGGTCACGAACACGAGGACGATCGTCGCGATCCCGAGCACCCCGGCGGTCGCGAACATCACGTCCGCGAGGAGCGCGCTCTGTGCGTTCGCGTCGATGCGCGCCTGCGTCACGCGGAAGCGCTCGGTGGGATCGGCGCTCGCGAGCTGCTCGTCGATGAGGGACTGCTCGGCGAGCGCGCTCGCGCCGAAGCCGATCCCGATCCCCGCCGCGACGGCGGTGAGCGCGGCCCCCGCGATCACGAACGCGGGGCTGACGCCGCCGAGCGAGCGCTCGAGGGTGAACGCGAGCGCCTGCGTCGTGCGAGCGGCGAGCGTCACCTGCTGCCGGCCCGGCGCGTGGCCGTCGGCGCGCAGCTCGATGGTGTGGGTGCCCTCCGCGAGGAGCACGGGGCCCGGCGCGTGCCCGACCAGGCGCTGGTCGACCCACACCTCTGCGCGGCCCACGTTGACGGACACGTCCACGGTGCCGATGCGCGCGCGCAGCGTCGTCAACGACTGTTGCGCCTCTGCTTCGCGCTCGAGCCGGCGCCCGGTGCGCTGCGCCCACGCGCGGCCCTCGAGCAGGAACTGCTCGTAGCTCGCGAGCGCCTCCGCGTAGCGGAAGAGCCGCTCCTGGCAGAGCCCCACGTTGTAGAGCACGAAGAAGCGCCGCTCGTGGGTCTCGAGCAGCCCGTGGATGTGGGTGAAGGCCGCGAGCGCGCCGTCGAAGTTGCCGCGCTGGAACTCCGCCTCCGCCTCGGCGTACCGCGCCTGCGCGTCGGCGAAGCGCGCGTCGTCCTGCGCGCTCGCCAGCGGCGCGTGCGCGCTCAGCGCGATCCAGAGGATGGCGGCCGGCGTCCTCGTCATGTCGGTCTCCTCCCGGCGGGCAGACGTACACCGTATCGGCCGGAGCGGGGAGGCGTTTCGCGCGAGGGTGTCTCGATCCACACTGGCCCGTGATGCACCGCGCCGCGCTGACGCTCGCCCTCTTCTGCTCTGCCTGCGAGGCGCCGGCCCCGGCCGACGCCGGCTCGCCCTCGCTCGACGCGGGCCGCGACGCCGCCAGCGACGCCGCCTTCGTCTGCGCGGCCGACCGCGAGTGCGACGACGGGGTGTTCTGCGACGGGCCCGAGCGCTGCGTGGACGCGCGCTGCGTGGAGGGCTCGCCTCCGTGCGACGCCGCGCTCGAGACGTGCGACGCGGTGGCCGAGACCTGCTCGCCGATCGATTGCTCGGTGCCCGACCGCGACGGCGACGGGCATCGATCGATCGCGTGTGGCGGGGGCGACTGCGACGACGACGACGCCGCGCGGAACCCCGGCGTGATGGAGGTGTGCGACGTCGCCGACGTCGACGAGGACTGCGACCCGTCGACGTACGGCGTCCGGGACGCCGACATGGACGACGAGCCCGACGCGCGCTGCTGCAACGGCGAGGTGTGCGGCACGGACTGCGACGACATGCGCGCGGGGGTGAGCCCGCGCGTGCCCGAGGTGTGCGGCAACGGGCTCGACGACGACTGCGACGGTCGGATGGACGAGGAGCTGCTCGTCGACGGCTTCGTCGATGACGACGGCGACGGCTGGGGCGACGACGCACGGCCGATGCGCGCGTGCGCGGGCGCGGAGGGGTTCGCGGCGAGGGGGGGGGGACTGCGACGATGGGGACCCCGACGTGAGCCCCGGCGCCTCCGAGGCGTGCGACGGGGTCGACAACAACTGCAGCGGCGTGGTCGACGAGGGCCTGCCCTCGATGATGTGCTACGAGGATCTCGACGGGGACGGGTACGGGCAGACCGCGAGCACGTCGATGCGGTGCGCGTGCGGGAGTGGTTGGGCCGTGTTGCCCGGCGACTGTGCGGACTGGAACGCAGACGCCCGGCCCACGCAGTCGTGGCGCGACGACTGTTATTGCACGAACCCGCCGCCCGCGACGTGCACCGGGTGTGGCTTCGGTTCGAGCACCGACTGGAACTGCGACGGAACTGTCGAGCGTCGGTGGCCCACCGCCGTATTCGGAGCCTGGTGCTACGTGCAGGGCACGCCGCCCACGGCGACCTGCGCGGGCGCCGGGCAAGAGCGGTGGGAGACCACGGTCCCTTCGTGCCTTGTCGAGGGTTGGCTGCTGCGATGTCGATCGGACTGCACGATCGAGCGCCGTCGGGTGACCCAAGGGTGCCGCTGAGACCATGACAGAAGCGTCGCGGCGAACCCCAGACTCGACCGCTTCGCCACCGAAATGTCGTGCGGCATACGCGATGCGAGCCCATTCGGCGCACGCCCCGGTTGCTTGACACCCGGCGGGCCCGGTGCGAATCGTGCCGAGCCAGTGGCGGAGGAGAACATGCGACAGCTTCGTTTCGTGACGGTGTGCTTGATGGCGGCGAGCCTGGCGGGGCTCGGCAGCGGGTGCGACGGCGACAGCCCGTCGGATGCGGGCGGCGGCGGGACCGACGCCGGCCCGGGCATGGTCGACAGCGGCGGCGGCGGCATCGACTCCGGGATGATGATGGGCACCGACGCGGGCTTCGACGCCGGCGGCGGCGGTGCGTGCACCGGGCCGACCGGCGCGTGCAACGCGCTCGAGGCGTCGTCGTGCGGCGCGGGCATGGCGTGCGTGATCTCGGGCAGCAGCACGACGATGTGGGAGGCCGTCTGCATCATGGCGGGCGCGGGCACGCAGGGGTCGGCGTGCGATCCGACGATGCAGGGGCAGTGCGCCGAGGGCTTCCAGTGCAACGACGGCGTCTGCAAGGAGCTCTGCTGCGACACCTCCGACTGCAATACCGGCGACTTCTGCGGCCTCGTCGCCGGGGCCGACCTGGGCTTCTGCTCGACGCCGGATGACTGCGACCTCCTCGCGCAGACGGGGTGTGGGATGGACCAGGCCTGCTACCCGAGCTCGGGAGGACTCTCGTGCCTCGAGGAGGGCACCCTCGGCGAGGGCGCTGCCTGTATGTACACCAACGACTGCATGGGCGGCTTCGGCTGCCTCGGCCCGACCGGCGGCATGGCCGCATGCCGCGCGTGGTGCGACATGGCGGCGATGCCGACGACCTGCCCGATGGGCTTCGCCTGCACCGGCGTGACCGGCCTGCCGGTCGGGGCGTGCACGCCGACGAGCGGCTGACCCTCCTTGGTGGGTGCTCGGGGGATCCCCGGGCACCCGTGTTCCCTCTTCCTTCTTCCCCTAGACTTGTCGACGGCAGCACCGATGTCGATTCGCGCGCTCGTGGCCCTCGTGGCCGCGTCCCTCTTGGTCGCTTGCGACGGCGACGGCGATGAGCCCGACGCCGGGCTCATGCGGGACGCGAGCGTGGGCGACGGCGGCGGGATCGTCGACGCGGGCGCCCTCGACGCGGCGGTGATGGCGAGCGACGGAGGCAGCGTCGACGCGGGGCTCCCGCTCTGCGACGCGGTGGCGTGCGATCCGCGCGACCCGCGCACCGGCTGCGCCGGCGAGGACGCGTGCGTGCTCTGGGGCGCCGCGCCCGCGTGCGAGGACGCGACCCTCGCGCGGCTCGGCGCGGGGATGCCGTGCGCCGCGAGCGGCGAGTGCCAGGCCGGGCTCGCGTGCTTCCTCGAGGGCGCGACCGGCGTGTGCAGCCGCGTCTGCTGCCCGAGCGACCCGATGGCGTGCGCGGTCGGCTCGCGCTGCGGAGGCGCCGGGGTCCTCGTCGACGGAACCGAGACGGGCTGGGGGCGCTGCCTCGCGCAGCGCTCGTGCGACCTGTTGCGCCCGACCGAGACCTGCGAGCCGCGCGAGGGCTGCTACCTCATCGACGCGACGATGATGACGGAGTGCCGGATCGCGGGGAGCGGGGCCGCGGGCGCGCCGTGCGAGCTCCAGGAGGACTGCCGCGCGGGCTTCTTCTGCGGCGGCGTCGCCGCCGCGCGGCGCTGCGTGCGGCTCTGCGATCTGCGCGCCGACGAGTGCCCGCTCGACGAGGGGAGCTGCGTCGCGCAGACCCACACCGTCGCGTTCGAGAACGTCGGGCTCTGCACGCTCGACATGATGACCGCCAATCGGTGAGGCTCAGATCATCCGGGCGAAGCGCCCGAGGATCGCGGAGCCGTGCGCCGAGGGCTGCACGTCGGCGAGCAGCGCGTCCGCGTCGAGGCCCTCCTCGCGCAGGATCTCGCGCCGGGCGTCGAGGTACGCGGCGATCACCTCGTGGTCCCACTCCGGGTGGAACTGCACGCCCCACGCGCGCTCGCCGATCGCGTAGGCCTGGTGCTCGATCGCGGGGTTCGCGGCGAGCCGCCTCGCGCCGGTGGGCAATTGCAAGACGCTTTGACGGTGCGACGCGCTCACGCGGAGCCGGCGCGGGAGGCCCTCGAACAGCGGATCCGCCGCGCCCTCCTCGGTGAGCTCGACCTCGACGCTCCCGATCTCGCGGCCCCGCGGGTTCGCGCCGACGCTGCCGCCGAGCGCGTGCGCGAGGAGCTGGTGGCCGTAGCAGATCCCGAGGAGCGGCGTGCCGTGCGCCGCGACCCCGGCGAGCCAGCGCCCCGTGGCCTCGCTCCACGGCTCGCGGTCGGTGACGAGCGCGGCCGAGCCGGTGACCACGACCGCGCGGAGGCCCGCGGGATCGGGGAGCGCCGCGCCCTCGCGCACGCGGCACACCTCGACCGGGACGCCGTCGAGGCCCGCGGCGATCCAGTCCTCGTAGTCGCCGCGGCGCGCCGCGAGCTCGGGCATCGTCGAGCCCACCTTGACGATCAGGCAGGCCCTCACGGGGCCCCCGACGATCGACGCTTCGCCCAGTACCCCGGACGGCGCTTCGAATGCGCTACGGCGAGGATGACCACCTCGGGCTCGATGTCGAACACGAGCGCGTACGGAAACCGACGCAGAGGCAGCGCCGACTCCCGAGAACATACGGCGGACACGTTCGGGGCGCCGACTCGATCTGCGCGATCGCGGCGCGAAACCGATCGCGCAGTTCCATCGCGAGGTCCGTCGCTTGGACGCGGTCGATCTCGGCGTACCACTCCAGCGCCGCGAACAGCTCCGCCTCGGCGGCTGGGTGGAAGCGAACGCTCACGGGGCCTTGGGGCGCCACGCTTCGAGGCGCTCCGCGACGTCTCTCGAGTCGACGAGCGCGACCTCACCCGCGCGCACTTCCCGGCGCCGCTGCTCGATGGCCACCGCCCAGGCGTTCTCGACCTCGTTCGGATCCTCGAGGTCTTCCTCGACGCTCGACACCTTGCTCGGCTCGCTCACGGACCAACGATACCTCGGTCGACGGACGCGATCCACGCAACGGGGAGGCTTGCGCTGGCCGGGCGGTACGTCAAACATCGGCATCGTGACGCACGTCCCCGCGGCCGCCGCGTGCCAGAACCACCTCGAGCGCGAGGCCATCGGGATCTGCGTCGAGTGCCGCGCCCGGATCTGCTCGGAGTGCGTCACCAAGGTCGACGGGATCAACTACTGCGTCACCTGCTACGCGCGCCTGGCCGACTCGGGGGCGAGCCGTCGCCGCGCGGACGCGAAGGCCACCTCCCCCGCGCTCGCGTACCTCGCCGGCCTCGGCCTGCTCCTCTTCGCGACGCTCGCGACGTGGGGCCTCCTCGAGGTCGCGTTCCCGGGAGGCGGCTGAGCGATGGCGGCGCGGCGCGCGGCTCGCGATCTGGCGCCGGCGGGCCCCGTCGCGATCCTCGATCGCGCGTTCGCGCTCGCCCGCGAGGGCGGCGCCGCGGTGACGGTCCCGAGCTGGCTGGGCGGCGGCGTGCTCGCGGCCACGCTGCTCGCCATCTACTACGTCGAGCGCGTCGAGGGGATCACGAGCCTGCGGCTGCCCGCCGCGCTGCTCGTGGTGCTCGCGTGGTTCGCGCGCGCGTTCCTCCTCGGCCGCGCCGCGCGGAGCGTCGCCGCGACGATGTGGGACACCGCGCCCGAGCCCGAGGCGGGCCGTCCGATCGACGTGCTGCGCACCGCGCTCGTCGTCGGGCTCGGCCTCTGGGGCTGGTCGTGGCTCCTCGTGCTCGGGAGCCTCGGCGGCCCGATCGGGATCCTGCTCGTGCTGCCCTTCTTCGCGCTGCGCGGCGCGGTCGCCCCCTCGTGGATCGCGCGGGGCGCGTGCACGACGCGCGCGGGCTGGCGCGGCTTCTTCGCCGCGGTCGGCGACTCGGCGGGGCAGCGCTTCGCGGGGATCGTCACCGAGTCGCTGCTCCTCGCCGGGGCGACCGGGCTCGTCCTGAACCTCTTCGGAGTGCTCCTCTTCTCGGTGGTCCTCGCGCGCGCCTTCGGCGGCTTCGAGCTCGCCGCGCTCGAGAGCTTCGTGTCGCCGGAGAACACGTTCGTCCTGCTCGTGGTCGCGGCGATCGCGCTCGTGCTCTTCGAGCCGGTCCGCGCCGCGCACGCGGCGGCGGTCTACGTGGGCGCGCGCGTGCGCGAGGAGGGGCTCGACCTGCGGGTGAGCGTCGACGCGGCGATCCGGCACTCGAACGACAAGCGCGGGCGCGGCGCGAGCAGCGCGGCGCGGGCGGCCGCGACGATCGTGCTGGCCTGCCTCGCGGCGGCGCGCGCCGACGCGCAGGGGGACCCGCCGCCCCCCCCCGACACCTACGACGAGGACGCCTACCGCGATCTCTTCGAGAGCCGGCTCCCCGCCGACTACCCGCCGGCCGCCGACGTCCCCACGGATCCGGGCCCGATCGCGCCCGTCGTCCTCGAGCCGCGCGACGTCGAGGTCGCGGGCGACGTCGACGCCATCCTCGCGCGCGGAGAGTTCCGCGAGTTCGAGGACCACCGCGGCGACGGCCTGCGCGACCTGATCGATCGCTTCTTCG
>JAYRVK010000770.1:0-10085 GCA_041918555.1 Sandaracinaceae bacterium | reverse complement strand
GGCGCGCGCGCGCGGCCTCGATCAGCCCGCTCATCCCGAGCTGGACCATCCGGTCGGGATCGACCGCGTCCTTCGCGAGGCCGAGCGCGCCCTTGGCGGCTCGACCGATCAAGCGCATCGTCAGGTTCATCCGTCGTTCTCTGCGTGGCGCGCGCGCGCGCTCGCCGGGGCGGTCGCCCGTCGCGCCGGGAGCGGCGCGTACGGGTACTCGAAGTCCACCGACTTGGACCATTGGTAGAGCGGCAGGCAGTAGTCCGTGAACGGCGTCGGCCCGCGCCCGAGCTCCGTCGTCACGCGCGTGTTGTCGAACACCACGTCGTTCGAGAAGTAGGGCAAGAAGACTTTCATCAGCGAGGCGGCGAGCGACACCATCCCGCGCGGCGCGCCCGCGAGCTGCCCGGAGAGCGCCATCGCCGGCGCGTTGAGGCCCGGCACGAAGAACGGCGTGCGGATCCCCGCGCGCTGGAACACCTGCTCGTGCTCGCGCGCGGTGCGGCTGCCCTCGCCGGCGCTCAGGTGGTAGCAGTCCCAGCGCAGCGTGGGCTTGGTGAAGAGCTCGCCGATCGCCGAGCCCACGAAGTCGGCGGGCACGAAGTCGAGCCGCGTGTCCGGGTGGATCGGCACGGCCGGCGCGTCGACCATCCACGTGTAGAAGCGGACCATGTCGAACTGCGAGGTCTCCGGCCGGCGGCTGTCGCCCATCACGGTGGGCGGGCGCAGGATCACGATCGGCAGGTCGCCCACGAGCTCGCGGATCATGTGCTCGGCGAACTTCTTGGTGCGCGCGTACGGGTCGTAGTCCGAGAGGCTCCAGTCGATCGACGCGTCCTCGGTGACGACCTGGTGCTCGCGCATCCCGCTCACCGCGGTGGTCGACACGTAGCCGAACCGCCGCAGCCCGCCGCGCGCGTCGGCGAGCTCGCGCACGAGCTTCACCACGGACAGCGTGCCGCGCAGGTTCGCGTTGAAGCAGGCCTTGTCGCTCTTGCGGTTGAGGCTCGCCGCGACGTGCAGGACCGAGTCGCACTCCTCCGCGAGGCGCGCGCGCGTTCGCTCCGAGAGCCCCAGCCCCGGCGCGTGGAGGTCACCCTCGACGAGCTCGATCTTCGGCAGCTCCGCGTAGAAGCGCTCCGCGTCCCAGTGGAGCTGCATCGCGCGCCACAGCTTCTCGACCCCGCCGTCGGCGCCGCCGCGGCTCATGAGGTAGAGCCGATCGAAGGCGCGGCGCTCGATCAAGTCGGCCACCACGTACGAGCCGAGGTAGCCGGTGCCGCCGGTGAGGAACGCGGCGCTCACTCCGCGCCTCCGAGATCCGAGACGCGCCGCTCGTCGTGCGCGCTGCCCGCGGGCAGGACGGCCGCGGCCACGCTCGGCGGATCGCCGCCGAGATCGACGGGCTCGTCCTCGGGCGCCTCCTTGCCGTAGAGGAGCGGGAGCGACCACGCGTCGAGCCCGGGGATCTCCACGTCCATCCAGTAGGTGCGCCAGCACAGCGTCTCGAGATCCCAGCCGAGCTCCGCGCGCTCGCGCGGATCGAGCGCCGCGGTGCGCGCGCGGACGGTGCGCGTCGAGAAGCGGTAGTCGTGGTCGTGGATGAACGGCTGATAGCTCTTCCAGAGCGCCTCGACCGACTCGAGGAGCCGCGAGGTCTTGTTCATCTTCAAGCTCGCGTCCTGCATGCGCGCGTGCCAGCGCGCGCGATCGTCCTCGGGCACGCTCGCGGGCAGGTGCTTCTCACCGTCGAAGCGCCGCAGCGTGTCGCGCAGCCACCGCGTCGCCTTCGCCGCGGCGGGGAGGAGCACGCTGCGGTCGGCGCCCTCGTCGAGCGCGGTCGCGTCGAGGTGCGTCAGCAGCGCGCGCTCGAGCGGGCTCACGCCGCTCGGGACGTACCCGCGGCGGACCTTCAGCGCGGTGAGGTCGAGCGCGCGATCGAAGGTGAAGCGGTGGTGATCGCCCGAGGCGAGCTGCCAGATCGGCGCGCCGCGATCCGCGAGCGCGTCGCCGATCGCGAGCGTCATCCCGCGCGCGACGGTGTCGACCGGCACCACGTCGAAGGTGTTGTCCGCGCGCATCGGGACCTTCCACGCGTAGCCGCTGCACATCCACACGATCGGCCCGCTGGTGTTGAGCCCCTCGTTCCACCCGGGGAACGGGAAGGTCCGCGCGCACTCGACGATCGAGGGCCGGATCAGCGTGGTGCGCACATCCTCGCGCTGCGCGAGGCAGTGCTCGGCGAGGCCCTTGCTGAAGGTGTAGAGGTTCGGCCAGCCGAGGGCCTGCGCGCGCTTGGTCCCGAGCTCGACGCGGCCGCGGCGCGCCGCCGAGCGCTTCGGCCCGCCCTCGCGCTCGTCGATCGCCGCGCACGCGGAGCGCACCGCGAGCATCTCCGCGTCGACGTCGAAGCGCGTCCCGTTCGGCGAGACGCCGACCGTGATCGCCTCGGGCACCTCGCCGCTGCTCTCGCCCGTGACGAAGCACGTGCTCACGTGGATCAGCCGCCGGTCCGGCGTGCGCGCGGCCACGTCGGCCGCGTGCAGCGCGCCGAGCACGTTCACGTCGAGCGCCTGGATCGGATCGGGCGAGAAGTCCGTGAGGCCCGCGCAGTGGACGACCGCGTCGAGCCGCGGCGCGAGGTGCGCGAGGACGCCCGGATCGATCCCGAGGAGCGGATCGCGCGCGTCGCCGGCGAGCACCTCGATCTTGCTCCGCACGAGCTCGAGCAGCCGCGGCCCGTGCTTCTCGCGAAGCGGCCGCAGGGCCGGTGAGCGCTCGAAGATCGCGCGCACCCGCTCGACCGCGGTCTCGTCGCGGCGCCCGCGCACGAGCAGCGTGATCTTCCCGACCTCGGGCACGCGATCCAGGAGGAACGCGACCCAGACCTTGCCGAGGAAGCCCGTGAACCCCGTCACGAGGAGGTGCCGGCCTTCGAAGGACTCGCGGATCGAGGGTTCAGTGCTCATCCCACCACCGGCCAGTCGAGATCGCGCGCCATCCGCCGGAGCTCGCGGTCCGGCGTGACGGCGCAGGGGAGGGCGACCGCGCCGAGCAGCGGCGAGTCGTCCCGATGCGAGCCGTACGCGCAGGCGGCGCGAAGCTCGATGCCGTGCTCGCGCAGGCGGCCCTCGAGCGCGCGGCCCCCGAGGCTCGGCCCGAGCACCGGCTCGCGCAGCGTCCCCGTCGCCCGGCCGTGCTCGTCGATCTCCATCGCGTTGGCCACCACCACGTCGATGCCGAGGTGACGCGCCACCGGCCTCGCGATCACGTCGAGGTTGTCGGAGAGGAGCGCGAGCCGCCAGCCCTGCGCCCGGCAGCGCTCGAGGAGCTCGAGGCCCACCGGGGACAGCGACGCGACGAGGTGCTCCTCTGCGTAGAGCTCGCCGAGCACGAGGAGGCGATCCTCGCTCATCCCCTCGAGGGTCGACCACGCCAGCTCGTTGGCGCGGCTCCCCGCCCCGCCGAGCGCCAGCGGGCCCGCGAGCGCGAAGCTCGAGAGCCCGAGGAACCGCGCCCGCACCCGCCGCGCGTTGAGCGAGAGCCAGGCCGCCGCGGTCAGCGTCGGCCGCGGGCTCAGGGTGCCCTCGAGGCGGAACAGCGCCGCCCGTACGTCGGTGGTCGTATCCAGAGCCGATCCTCCCCCGGAGGCTGGGCTGGATAGCACCACTAGACTGACGTGTCAGTTCTTTTTGGGCGTCCGTCGGGTCGGGATTTCGGGGGACGGTCCCAACTTTCGCAACTTTCGAGGACCTCAGCGGCGCGGGCGCACGACCACGGTGCCGCCCCGGGCCCCGCGGCGGTCGTCGCGGCGGTCGCGGCGGGCGTCCTGCCGGTCGTCGCGGCGGTCCTGGCGGTAGTCCCGGCGATCGTCGCGCCGATCCTGCTGGTACTCGCGCGGGGTCACCGTGCCGCGGCGCAGGTCGCGCCGGTCGTCGCGGCGCTCCTCGCGGTAGTCGCGGCGATCGTCCCGGCGCTCGACCCGGAAGTCGCGGCGGTCGTCCCGCCGCTCGACCCGGACGTCGCGGCGGGGCTGGACGACCACGGTGCGCGGCGCGGGCTGGACCGGGCGGACGACCGCGCGGGGGACTACGGTCGCGCGAGGCGCCGCCGGCCGCGCGTAGCGGCCGCGCGGGAAGCGGTCGATCACGTACGTGCGCCGGGTCGGCTGGGCCCACCCGCCGTCGTAGTACACCCAGCGGCCGCCCTCCTGGACCCAGCGGGGCTGGACGATCACGTAGCCGGGGCGATCCTCGAGCCAGTACCCGTCGACCCAGTACCACTGCTGGCTGTCCTGGTCCCAGTCCCAGTAGCCGTCGACCCAGACGTAGTTCGCGGCGGGTCGGGTGGGCTGCACGACCACCCGCGGCTGCGGCGGCGCCATCGGCGGGGTGATGGTGACCGTGACCTGGGCCTGGACGGCGGCGGGCACGGCGAGGGCGCCCAAGAGCGCGGCGGCGAGGACAGTGGTTCGCATGGGGTGAGTATCCAGCAACCGGCGTTCCGTTGCACCCTCGAGCCTCGCGCGCCGGTGGCACGAGGCGCAGTGAGCACCGGCGTTCGCGGTCGCGACCCGGTGTCGTGGGGAGGGACGTGCCTGGGACGGCCGCGCGCGCGGTCCGATTCACGGGCTCAGGGGAGGCCCGACTCCTCAGCACTGGCCATTTGTTCTAGCCTGGTGAGGTGCCACCGTCGGCCGGCCGCGCCTTCTTCGCCCTCGTCGCGCTCAGCCCCGCGCTCGCGACCGGTTGCTTGCTCGATCGGTCGGGGACGCTCGCGCCGGACGCGGCCGCTCCCGGCGTCGACGCCGGTGGCCCCGTCGGGATCGACGCCGGGGACGCCGGCGAGCCGGCCGACGTCGACGCGGCGCGCCCGGACGCGGGGGTCGATGGCGGGGCGCTCCCCGGGGACGACGCGGGCCTGCCGAGCGTCGACGCGGGCAGCGATGCGGGCCGCGATGCGGGCACCGATGCCGGTCTCGACGCGGGCCTCGACGCGGGCCCGCCCGCGCTGCGATCCTGCGACGCCATCTACGGGGGCATCGGCGGTACGTACGAGCGCTGCGCCGAGACCGAGACGACCTGCACGTTCTATTGGGGATCGACGAGCCGGCAGACCTGCGCGGGCGGGTGCGCGTCGGTCGGTGGCAGCTGCCTGAGCGCGTACGACAACGGCTTCGTCCGCTGCCCGGCCCCGGGCGCGGGGAGCTGCGACGCCGACCGCTACGATCAGGTCTGCGTCTGCGCGCGGATCCCCTAGTGAGACCTTCTTCCCCCGCGGGGAGCGGCGTATCCTGTCTCCCGTGAGCCGGATGCGGTCGAGCCGGGTCGTGGTCGGCGCCCTCGGGCTGGTGCTCGGAGGCTGTTTCCTCGATCGCACGGGCACCGGGATCGACGGGATGGACGCGGGCCCCCGGATCGACGCCGGCGGGCGCGCCGACGCGGGCGACGCCGCCACCCCGCCGCCACCGGACGCGGGCGCGGACGGGGGGACCGGGATCGACTCGGGCCCGCTGCCCGGCGACGACGGCGGGCTCGACGCGGGCGCCGACGCGAGCCTCGTCGACGGGGGCTTCGACGCGGGCTTCGACGCGGGCACCGACGCGGGCGTAGATGCCGTGTTCGACGCGGGCGTCGATGCCGGGTTCGACGCGGGCGTCGATGCCGGGTTCGACGCGGGCTTCGATGCGGGCTTCGACGCGGGCCGGGACGCGGGGTTCGACGCGGGCTTCGACGCCGGGCCCCCCCTGCGCTCGTGCAACGCCATCTACGGCGGGCTCCCCGGGTATCTGCTTTGCGAGGAGCAGGCCACCCGGTGCCACTTCTTCGTCAACCCCAGTGGCAGTCCGAACTGCAACACCGTGTGCGGCGGCGTCGGCGGCACGTGCTTCTACGGCTACGACGAGGTCCCGCCGGGCGACAGCTGCCCGCGACCCGCGCCCGCGAGCGGCCACACGTGCATGGACGGTCGCATGGACACCATCTGCGTCTGCTCGCGCATGCCGTGAGGCTCAGCGCTCGCGCACCCAGATCTGCCAGACCCCGTCCATGAGCAGGCCGCTCCCGCACTTGGGCGCGGTGTCGTCCTCGCCCCAGTCGGTGCCGTCGGCCTCGTTCGAGTCCATCCCGCGATCGCGCAGGTCCACCGTGAAGTCGCCGTCGTCGCCGCAGGAGTCCTCGCCCTCGAGGTAGCCCGCGCCCCAGTCGGTGCCCGCGGCGATCCCGACCCCCGCCACGTTGTCGCGCCGCCGCGGGGCGGGCCGATCGAAGCCCGCGCCGTCCTGCTCGCTGAAGCACGAGTCCGCGTCCGAGCCGAGCGTCCACTCGGAGTACCAGCGCACGTCGTAGAACGAGAGGTCGACGCGCTCGCTCGCGCTGCTCCCGTCGCGGCACGTGAAGCGCACGTCGGCGCGGTCGCCGACCACCGCGCGCATCCCCCGCCACACGAGCGGGTGCGCGTCACGCGGGGTCTGCACCGACAAGTCGTCGTGCCATTCTCCAGCCGCGTCGTCCAGGGTCTGCCGGTGCGTCGACGCGACGAGGGTCCAGCCGCCGCCGTCGGTGACCAGGTCGCACCAGACCTCGACGGGCACGCCCTCGGGGGCGAGGAGGTAGGGCCCGCTCGCCGCTCCTGGTCGCGCGCGGAGGACCTCGAGGCAGCTCGCGAAGATCTCCGGGAGCGGGCACTCGCCCGTCGTCGCCACGGTCGCGCCCGCCTGGCGCGCGAGGCACGCGTTGCCGTAGGTGACGCCGTCGCAGCCGCACACGGGGTCGAGGGAGCCCGAGCACGTGACGGGCACGCCGCGGCAGCGGTGGCGGCCCGCGGCGCCGCACTCGGCGCCGAGGTCGCAGTACTCGCCGTCGGCGCACACGAGCCCGGCCGGCCCGCAGGGCGGCGGCCCGCACCGCTCGTCGCCGGTCACGTTGACGCCGGCTCGGCGCGCGTGGCACTCGCTGCAGTAGATCGTCCCGTCGCACCCGCACGCGCCCGGGCAGTCGTCCTCGCAGAAGTCGGGGCGCGGCTCGCAGCGGCCGGGCTCACGACTCGGGCCGCACTCGAGCGGCGCGAACGCGCAGTACTCGAAGGGCCCGCACTCCTCGTTGACGCGGCACTCCGCCGGACAGAACACGTCGGGGCACAGGCCGGGCGGCCCCGGCACGCAGTCGAGCTCGCCGAAGCACAGCGGGCAGCAGTTCGTCCCGGGCGGGCACACGCGATCACCGCACACCATCGCGGTGCACGGGCCGAAGGAAGCCACGTTGACACCGAGCGCGTTCGCGCCGCACTCGTTGCAGTAGTCGACGCCGTCGCAGCCGCACACCCCGGGGCAGTCGCCGGGGCACGCGGGCGGGAGCGGCCGGCAGTCGCCGAGCCCGCCGCACACCCCGGCCGGCAGCGCGCACCACTCGCCGCCCGCGCAGTCGGCCGGCCCCGCGCAGCCCTCGGGGCAGAAGAGATCGGGGCACGGCAGATCCGCGGTCTGGCACATGCCGGCCCCGTCGCACGTCGGGCAACACACGTCGGCCTCGGCGCAGAGCACGCCGCCGCACGGGCGGCCGCCGAGGCCCTCGTGGCTCAGGTAGCAGCCCGAGAAGAGGAGCGAAGGGAGAAGGGCGAGGAGCGCGAGACGCATGGACGACCTCGCCTGGGATCATAGCCCTCGCCCGCCTCGGGCTCCCCTTCTCGGCTCACGCGGTGGCGAGCTCTCCGCCCGACGCGGGCGCCGGCCCGACGTCGGGCGCCTCCGGCTCGAGGGCCTGCGTCAAGACCTCGTGCATGTCCGACACGAGGACGATCTCGAGCTCGTCGAGCGCCGAGGCCGGCACCTCGTCGAGGTCGCGCGCGTTCTCGCGCGGCAGGAGCACGCGCTCGAAGCCCGCGCGGTGCGCGGCGAGGACCTTGGCCTTGATGCCGCCGACCGGGAGCACGCGCCCGCGCAACGTCGCCTCGCCCGTCATCGCGGTGTCCGGCCGCACGCGCCGCCCGCTCAGCAGCGACGCGAGCGCGGTGAACATCGTGACGCCCGCGGACGGACCGTCCTTCGGCACGCCGCCCGCCGGCACGTGGATGTGGAGATCCTCGTGCTCGAGGAAGTCGGACGCGATCCCGAGCTCGCCCGCGTGGCTGCGCAGGTACGCGAGCGCCGCGCGCGCCGACTCGTTCATCACCTCGCCGAGCTGACCGGTGATCTCGAGCTTGCCCTTGCCGGGCATCCGCGTGGTCTCGACGTAGAGCACGCTCCCGCCGACGGGCGTCCAGGCGAGGCCCGCCGCGACGCCGGGCGGACGGATCCGCTCGGCCATCTCGTGGAAGAACCTCGGCCGGCCGAGCGCCTTCGCGAGCTGCTCGCTCCGCACGACCACGGGCTCGGGCTTCGCCGCCGCCTTCGTGTCGGCGGGGAGCTTGCGCGCCCAGTCGAGCGCGACGCCGCGGCAGAGCTTCGCGATCTCGCGGGTGAGCTGGCGGACGCCCGCCTCGCGCGTGTAATCGCGCACGATCTGCTCGAGGGTCGGCTCGTCGACGTCGAGCGCGCCCTCCGGAAGGCCGTGCTTCTCCAGCTGCTTGGGCACGAGGTGCCGGCGCGCGATCTGCACCTTCTCTTGCGTCGTGTAGCCGGTGATCTCGATCACCTCGAGGCGATCGCGGAGGGGCGGCGACACGTTGGAGAGATCGTTCGCGGTCGCGATGAACAGCACCTCGCTGAGATCGAAGGGCAGCTCGAGGTAGTGGTCGGTGAACGCGTGGTTCTGCTCGGGATCGAGGACCTCGAGGAGCGCGGCCTCCGGATCGCCCTGCCAGCCGCGGCCGAGCTTGTCGACCTCGTCGAGCACGAGCACCGGGTTCTTCACCTTGGCCTTGCGGAGCGCCGCGAGGATCCGGCCGGGGAGCGCGCCGATGTACGTGCGCCGGTGGCCGCGGATCTCCGCCTCGTCGCGCACGCCGCCGAGCGAGATGCGCTGGAGCGGGCGGCCGGTCGCGCTGGCGACCGACTGCGCGAGCGAGGTCTTGCCGACGCCGGGCGGGCCGACCAGGCAGAGGATCGTCCCGCGGCTCAGCCCGCCGAGCTTGAGCACCGCCATGTGCTCGAGGATCCGGCGCTTGGGCTCCTCGAGGCCCTCGTGCTCCTCCTCGAGCGTGTGCTCGACCAGGCCGAGATCGTCGCTCGCGGGCGCGCGCTCGTTCCACGGGAGCTCCGCGATCAGCTCGAGGTACTTGCGCGCGATGGTCGCGTCCGGGCTGTTCGGCCCCATCGCCTCGAGCCGATCGAGCTCGCGGTCGACCTGCTCGCGCGCGTCGTCCGGGAGCTCGAGCTCGCGGAGCTTCTTCTTCAGCGGATCGAGGTCGCCGCCCTTGTCGCCGAGCTCCTTCTTGATCGCCTCGAGCTGCTGGCGCAGCACCGCCTCGCGCTGGTTCTTGCCGAGCTCGCGCCGGACCTCCGAGTCGATCTTCTCGCGCACGTTCGCGGCGGCGCGGGCCTTGGACACGAGCTCGATCACGAGGCGCAGGCGCGCCGCGACGTCGAGCTCGAGCAGGATCTCCACGCGCATCTCGGCCGGCGCGTCGACCGACGCCGCGATGCGATCCGCGAGGAGGCTCGGGTCGCGCGTCTGCTCGATGGTGCGGCGGAGGCTCGCCTCACCGAGATCGGACGCGTCGAGGAGCTGCTGGCGCAGCGAGGTCGCGAGCGCCTCGGTCTCGACGGCGTCCGCGTTGCGCTCCGCGATCGGCTCCGAGCGCGCGCGCAGGTACGGCGTCTCGTCGACGAGCTCGAGCAGCCGGACGCGCTCGAGCCCCTCGACGAGGACGAGCGTGGCCCGCCCGTCGCGCGCGTTCTTCTGCTTGATCCGCGCGAGCACCGCGACGTCGTGGAGATCCTCGCGGCGAGGCTCCGAGATCGAGGGATCGCGCTGGACCGCGAGGAGCACCAGGCTCTCGGCCGGGGTCGCCTGGACCAGCGCGCGCGAGGAGGCGCGCCCGACCGGGAGCGTGGTGAGCGCTCCGGGGAGGACCATTCCGCTGCGAAGAGGCAAGAGCGGCAGCGGGCGCTCGTGTGCGTGCCGGGGGGAGCCGCGCGCGTCGAGCGCGCGACGGGG
>JAYRVK010000769.1:0-6395 GCA_041918555.1 Sandaracinaceae bacterium | reverse complement strand
TCGACGACGAGATCCGCGACGGGAGCTGGATCCCGATCGACCTCGATGCGACCCTCGTGTTCGACGCGCCCACCGAGGAGCGCTGGCGGCTCGCCCTCGCGACGCTGGGGATCGACCCCGCGCGCGTGGTCGGCGTGCCGGGCGGCGTGGCGGAAGCCTGATGGCGGACGCGAAGTCCGCGCGCGACTCGCTCACCGAGATGACCGAGCTGGTCCTTCCCCAGCACGGCAACGTGATCGGCACCGCGTTCGGCGGGACCGTGCTCGCGTGGATCGACGTCTGTGGCGCGATCGCGGCGCAGCGACATGCAAATCGTGTTGCGGTCACCGCCGCGATCGACCAGGTGACCTTCCTCGCGCCGATCCGCGTGGGCGACGTGGTGGTCCTCTCGGCGCGGCTCAACGCGGCGTTCCGCACGTCGATGGAGGTCGAGGTCGAGGTGAAGGTGGAGGATCGCGCGAGCGGGCACCGGCGGCGCTGCGTCGACGCGTTCATGACCTTCGTCGCGCTCGACGCGGACGGCAACGCCTGCCCGGTCCCGGCGCTGATCCACGAGTCGTCCGAGGACGAGCGCCGCGCCGCGGAGGCGGCGGAGCGAAGGGCGGCCCGGCTGAAGAAGCGCTGACCGTGGCGAGCGCGAAGAAGGAGCGCGAGGCCGAGAGCGGCGGCGCGGGGCGGTGGCTCTGGTTCCTCTTCTCGATCTTCGTGGGGCTGCCGCTCCTCGCGCTCTGCGGCCTCGCGTTGATCGGGCCGCCGAGCCGGGAGACCGCGCTCTTCGCGATCGCGGTGCTCGCCACCGTGGTCGGCGGGCTGATGGGGCCGTTCCGCAAGAACGCGACGTGGGGCGCGCGCGTGGGCTTCCTCTTGCTCCTCGCGATCGTCGGCTACCGGTTCGTCGCGGCCGAGTCGTCGGCGACGATCCGCACCGCGACGGGGCCCGCGATGACCGAGGGGCGCTGGCTCGATCGGATCGTCCCGGAGCGCGACGTCGCGCTCGGCGGCTCGAACCTCTTGCTCGCGCTCGGCCAGCTCCACGAGCCGGGCCTCCTCGACGCGCTGCGCGACGGCTACGACCGGATGCAGCGCGTGGAGGGCCCAGGCCCCTCGTCGGTCGTGAGCACGTTCGTGCTCGGGCAGACGCCCGAGGAGCACACCGTGCACCGCGTCGCGCCGGGCGGGCGCTTCGAGCCGCGCGAGGCGGTCGTGCTCTTCCTCCACGGCTACATCGGTAACGTCACGCTCGAGTGCTGGCAGGTCGCACAGGCCGCGAGCCCGGTCGGCCTCGACGTGGTGTGCCCCTCGACGGAGTGGACCGCGTCGTGGGACCAGCCCGACGGGCGCGCGATCGTCCGCGCGCACGTCGAGCGGCTGCGCGGCGAGGGCGTCGAGCGGATCTACCTCGCGGGCCTGAGCGCGGGCGCGATCGGGGCGAGCCGCCTCGCGCCGAGCCTCGACGTCGAGGGCCTGATCCTGGTGTCCGGCGCGTCGCGCCAGGCGAGCCCCGCCGCGATCCCGACGTTGATCCTCCAAGGCGCGCGCGACACGATGACCCCGCCCGCGACCGCCCGCGAGTACGCGCGACGTGCCGGCCGCCGCGCGACCTACCGCGAGTACGAGGACGCGTCGCACTGGCTGATCCTCAGCCACCACCAGGCGTTCACGCGCGATCTGCGCGGCTGGCTCGCCGAGCGGGAAGGCCTCGGCGTCGTCCACGAGTGAGCCGCGAAACCGACGCCGGCTCCGGCCGATGGGGTCGTCGTGACCACGAGGCGGAAGAAGGGCTCCTCCGACCCCCACGACCGGCTGGTGCGGCACACGCTGTCCATCCCGGAGAACGCCGTGGGAGTATTGCAATCCGTCTTGCCTGCGACCCTGCTCGACCGGCTGGACCTCGCGACCCTGCGGCGCGAGCCCGGCGCGTTCGCCGACGGCTCGGGCGAGTCGCGCACGGACCTCCTCTTCTCTGCGCGGCTCGATGGCCGCCGCGCGCTGGTGTACGTGCTGCTCGAGCACCAGAGCGGGCCCGACCCCGACATGCCGCTGCGGATGCTCGTCTACATGGGGCGCATCTGGCGCGCGCATCGGCAAGCGCACGGCGCCGGCCGCCTACCCGTGATCGTGCCGGTGGTCCTGCACCACGGGGCCAGCGGCTGGACCGCGCCGCGTCGGCTCGGGGAGCTCCTCACGTGGGATGCCGCGCTGGAGCAGGTCCTCTCTCCCTGGGTGCCGGACTTCGAGCTGCTGGTACAGGATCTCGTCTCGATCCCGGAGGCGGAGCTCCTCGCGCGCTCCGGCGCGCCGCTCGGGCGGCTCGTCGTGTGGGTGCTCCGCGCGACGCGCGTCGGGTTCGACCCCGACCTCGTCGAGCGCTGGGCGGAGGAGCTCAACCGCGCGGAGGCGGGCGGGTCGCGCGAGGCCTTCCTGCATCTGTTGCAGTATCTTGTGGGCACGGAGGAGGGCGCCGCGATCCTCGCGGCCCTCGAGCGCGCGTCGCTGTCCGAGCCCGTCCGGGAGGTCGTGATGTCGCTTCAGCATCGATGGTTGGAAGAGGGACGCGCCGAGGGACGCGCCGAGGGACGCGCCGAGCTCCTCTTGAGGCAGCTTCGGCTTCGCTTCGGCGCCGCGGTGGGCTCGTTCGAGGAGCGCGTGCGCTCGGCGTCGGTGGAGGAGCTCGATCGCTGGGCCGAGCAGGTGCTGACCGCGCAGTCGCTCGACGACGCGCTCCGGTGACGGGCGGGGCCCTCGTGGCTCCTCTACACTGTCCGCGTGGGGCGCTGGCTCGGGGTCGTGCTCGCCATCGTGGGGGGAATTCCGGCCCCGGCGCGCGCGCAGCCCGATCCGTGCGCGGGCGTGAGCTGCGGCGAGCGGGGCGAGTGCATGCTCGAGGACGGCGATCCGTTCTGCCTCTGCCACGACGGCTACGCCGCCGAGGGCCTGCGCTGCGTACCCGCACCGGCGGCGGCGCCGGACGAGCGCGCGCTGCGCTCGTCGTCGATGGGCGCGCGCATCGTGATGATCGCCAGCGCCGAGGGTGGCCGGCGCATGCACGCGGTCGGGCGCGACCTCGCGGAGTACCCCGGGCCGCTCGCGCAGTACGTCAAGCCGGGCGGGCTCTGGTGCACCGACTTCGTGGCGTGGGTCTATCGCGCCGCGGGCGCGCCCTTCACCGGGGGCTACCAGGGCGGCTGGCACCTCACGAACAACTTCGCGGTGCGGCGCTGGTTCGCGCGCTCGGGCCGCTGGGTCGCCAACGGCTCGCCCGAGTGGGCGCGCTTCACCCCGCGCCCGGGCGACTACCTCCGCTTCCATACCGATCGCTACGGGCACAGCGGGATCGTGCGCTACGTCGCGGGCAGCACGCTCTACACGATCGAGGGCAACTCGCGCGGCGAGGTGCGGCTGCGCCGCTACTGGCAGTACCACCTGAACCAGCGGATCGACGGCTTCGGCATCGTCACCTCGCCCGAGGCGCGCGTCGCGCTCCTGCGCGGCTCACCGCAGGACCAGCGCCCCGGCCGCGGCCTGGACGAAGAGGCCCGCGAACGACGCGGCGAGCGCGCGCGGCCATGACGCGCGGTGGAGCACGCGGAGCGCGAGCGCCGCGAGCCCCCACACCCACAGCGACGCCAGCGGGAGCGAGATCATCGCGATCGGCGCGAGCCGATCGAAGCCGGCCACGAGGTACACGAGCAGCTCGGCCGCCACGTGGACGAGCATCGGCACCGCGTACGCGAAGCCGAGCGCTGCGCGCGTGCCCGCCTCGGGGCCCGGGCCGGCGAGCCGGTGCGCGATCTCGGAGAAGATCCACCACAGCCCCGTGACGAGCGGGAGCATCGCGAGGCCCTGCACGAGGTAGTACTCGCCGGCCGGGATGGGGAGCAAGACGGCGTGCGGTTCTCGACCCGAGCTCCACAGGAGAAACGAGAACAGGCCCCAGAACATCCCGAGGAGCGCCATCGCCGCGGCCCCGTGGCGCGACGAGCTCAGCTCGTCGAGCTGCGCGAAGGTCCGCGCGGGTCGCGTGAGCGTCCCGACCAGCGTCTCGAGGAGCGCGGGATCGTCCGCCGCTTGGTCCGTCACGCCGCCGACTCGACCGCGATCCCCGCGGCCTCGCGCTCCGCGAGGTAGCGCGCGAACTCGTCGAAGATCGCGTGCACCGCCGCGAGCTCCTCCGCGCGGTAGAGCTGGTTGCGCACCGTCGAGGCGCTCGGCAGCCCCTTGAGATAGCCGGGGTAATAGCGGCGCAGGTAGCGGATCGAGCGGTCCTCGCCGCGCACCGCGATGCTCGCCGCGAGGTGCTCGCGGCAGAGCCCGAGCCGCTCGCGCCAGCCGACCGGCGCGGGCGCGATCCCGCGGTCGAGGTACGCGCGGCACTCCCCGACGACCCACGGGTGCGCGATCGCGGCGCGGCCGATCATGACGCCGGCGCAGCCCGTCTCCTCGAGCGCGCGCCGCGCGTCGTGCGCGCTCGTCACGTCGCCGTTCAGGATCACCGGGATGTCCACGACGGCCTGCGCCTTCGCGGCCCACGACCAGTCGGCGACGCCCGCGTGCCCCATCTTCGCCGTGCGGCAGTGCACGGTCAGCGCGCGCACCCCGACGTCCTCGAGCCGACGCGCGAGGTCCACGATCGGCATCTCGCGCTCGGGCCCGTAGCCGATGCGGGTCTTCACGGTCACCGGGAGCGCGACGCTGCGCACCACCTGTGCCGCCATCCGAACCATCGCCTCGGGATCGCGGAGCCAGCCGGCGCCCGCGCCGCGGCGCGCGATCTTCGGCACCCAGCACCCGCAGTTGACGTCGAGGAACGCGGGGCCCGCGGCCTCGGCGATCGCCGCGGCCTCCGCGAGGCGCGCCGGGTCGCTCCCGTAGATCTGGATCGCGGTCGGCTGGTCGCCGGGCTCGAGCGCGAGCTTCTGCTTCGCGCCCCGGCAGCCGCGGAGCAGCCCCTCGACGTTGACGAACTCCGTGATGCAGAGGTCGGCGCCCCGCGCGCGAGAGAGGCGACGGAACACGGCGTCGGACACGTCCTCCATCGGGGCGAGGATCACGGGCCGGGACGCGAAGCAGCGGTCGAAGTCGAACGGCGACATCGGACCGGGAGGTATGCGGGATGCGCGCCGCGTTGGCCAGGCGGCGAGGTATCACCCCTGCGAGCAGACATGGGCGCCGCCTTCGGGTCACCCTGCGCGCGTGAGCTCCACCGTCCGCTCCGCCGAGCCCGCGCCGGGTGCGCTCGCGACGCCTGCGCTCATCAGCTCCGAGGACGTGCGGCGCGAGCTGTATCGGCTGTTCGGCGCGGGCGGTGGCTCCGAGGAGCTCGTGGTCTCGATCCTCGGCGGCGAGGACGACGCGGCCGCCGTGGCGGCGTTCGACGAGCTGATGCGCTCGCTCGCGATGCACGCGGGCGGCTCGAGCGGCGGCGGGCTCCCCGACGCGCGCGTCGCGACGCCCGACGCGAAGATGATCGAGCGCGCGCTCCTCGTGCTCGCGCGCCGCGAGCTCCAGCGCGAGCTCCTCGATCACATCCTGACGACCTTCGGCGGGCACCTCATCGATCCGCTGACCGCGCTCCTCGACGCGGGGCCCGACGGGGCGATCATGGCGCGGCTGCACCTCGTGCGGCAGCGCGTGCTCCACGACGTCGAGGATCTCGCGGTGACGCACGAGACCCGCGCGGTCCTCGCGGGCGACGTGGAGAAGCTGCTCTCCGACGAGTACCTCGCGATGCTCGCCGAGCACGAGGAGCGCGTGCAGCGCCCACGGGCGCGACGGATGGCGCAAGAGATCTTGCGGGTGATCGCCAACGCGTTCCACGCGGCGCTCGCGCGCTGGCCCGATCACGCGCGGGCGATCGCGCGCGCCGCGCGCCGCCGGGTCGGCGAGGAGGTCCCGCTGCGCGAGCTCCCGGTGCTCATCCGCACGCAGGTCGTCGCGGGGATCGAGGAGTTCCTCTGGGTCGAGACGTCGAACGACATCCAGGGCGCGCTCAGCTCGATGTTCGGGGCGCAGCGGGGGATCCTCGCGGAGCCCCCCGAGCTCGAGCGGGCGGCCTACCGCGCGTTCGCCGAGCGCTGCTGGCAGCTCATCACGAGCCAGATGTAGACGTCGCGCGGCCGCGGCAGACCCACACCCGCGCGGGGAGGGGGGCGCGGGTGAGGTGCGGCCATCGCGAGGGCTCGATCGGCTCGACGCGCGCGAAGCCCGCGCCGAGGAACGCGTCGCGCGCGGCCTCGTGCGAGGGCTCGTCGGCGCCCGCGCCGCGGCCCGCCGTGGCGACGCGGATCGCGCCGCGCAGGACCGAGAGCGCCGCGCCGGTGGCCGCGGGCATCGACACGCGCATCTCCCCGGCGAACGCGCCGCGGCCGTCGAGCGCGCGCGCCACCGCGCGGGCG
>JAYRVK010000768.1:0-14175 GCA_041918555.1 Sandaracinaceae bacterium | reverse complement strand
GGCGCCGAGCGCCGAGCGCCTCGAGCCGGCCGCGCGCCGGGCGCGCTCGGACGCGCTCGTCGCCGAGGGCGACGCCCGCGCGCGCGAGGGCGACTGGGCCGCGGCGCGCGAGGCCTACCAGGCCGCCCTCGCGATGTACGAGCTCAACCCGCACGCGCACGCCGGCCTCGCGCGCGAGCGCATCCAGGCCGAGGACGGCGAGGGCGCGCTGGCCCACGCGCGGCGCGCCGCCGGGCTGCGCCGCGGCCGGGCCGAGTACCAGGTGCTCCTCGGGCGCGCGCACCGCCTCGCGGGCGACGCGCCCGCCGCGCGCGCCGCGTTCGATCGCGCGCTCGAGCTCGACCCGAACGACCGCGACGCCCTGCGCGCCCTCGCGGAGTAGCGGCGCTACCCGCCCGCCGCGATCCCCGCGCGCGCCCGCACGAGGACCTCGACGGGCACGCCCGTCATGACGCACATGCCGCTGAGCGGCTCGACGTGCGCGGCCCCCGCGGGGAGGATCGCGTTGACGTTGTGGGCGCGCTCGCCGTGCGGGACGACGACCGTGCCCGGAGCCACCCCGTCCCTCGCGCGGACCGGAATACGCAATTCGCCTTGCGCGGTCCGGAGCGTCACCACACCGCCGTCCTCGAGCCCGAGCGCCGCGAGATCGCCCTTCGCCATCCACGCCTCGCCCTCGGCGGGGCCCTCGCGCGTGCCCCCGTGGAGCCAGCTGTTGTGGCCGATCCGGCGCCGCCGACCGAGCAGGACGAAGCCCTCCTTCGCGGCCGACCAACGCTCGAGCCGCGCGCGCTCCGCGTCGAGCGCGGGGTGCCAGAAGCGGACCCGGTGCCCCGGCGTCATCGGGCCGCGACCGAGGTAGGTGCCCGGCGCGGGCGTCGAGACCTTCACCCCGTATCCGCGCCGCGCGGGTTCGCGATGGAGGGCGCGCCCCGCGAGCTCGGTGAGGCGCGGCAGCGCGCGGTCCGCGAGCTCCGGCGTCGCGAGCGCGCGCGCGGCGAGCCGCGAGCCGAAGAGCGGCCGGTCGAGCGCGAGCGAGAGCAATGCGAGCGCCTCGTGATCCGCGCGCGCCTCGCCGACGCGCGGGATCGTGCGCGCCGTGGTCTGGAGCAGATCCACCGTCTGGAACGCGAGCCCCGGGAGCGCGAAGTCCGCGCGCTCGAGCCAGCTCGTCGCGGGCAGCAGCACGTCCGCGAGCCGGCCGGTCTGGCTCTCGAAGAGGTCGAGGCAGACGAGCGCGTCGAGCTTCCCGAAGGCGTGCTCGAGGCGCGCCGCCCCCGGGATCGACTGGAGCGGATCGCCCGCGACCACGATCATCGCGCGCACGCGCTCGGGGCCCTCGGTGAGGATCTCGTCGGCGAGGATCCCGCCCGGGAGCGAGTCGAACACGGTGGGGAAGCCGCCGATGCGGCTCCGGTCCTCGCGCACGAAGAAGCCCGCGCGTCGCGCGAGGCGCGCGCCCGCGGTCGCGAGCGGCGAGAACAGCGAGCCGCCGCGCGCGTCGTAGCTCCCGGTCACGAACGCGAGCGCCTGCAGCGCGACGTAGGCGAGCGTCCCGAACGGCCCCTGGTTCACGCCGACCGACAGGTGGAGCGCCGTCCGCGAGGTCGCGATCGCGCGCGCGAGCTCCGCGATCGCGCGCTCGGACAACCCGGTCGCGTCGGCCGCGCGCGCCGGCGTGACCTCGCGCGCGAGCGCCAACAGCGTCTCGAGCCCGTCCACGCGCGCGTCGTGCTTGGGCGCGCGGTCCGCGCAGAGGCCGAGCAGCGCGAGCAGCAGCCACACGTCCGAGCCCGGCCGCACCACGTGGAGCTCGCCCCACCGCTCCGCGCTCTCCGTCGCCCGGACGTCGACCCACACGATCCGCGCGCCGCGCGCCTGCATCCGGTCGAAGATCGACGCGCCACCCTCGAGGTGCACGAAGCTCGCCTGGCTCACCGCCGGGTTCGTGCCGAAGAGCACCGCGAGCTCGGCGTGCTCGAGGTCCGGGATCGGCTGGATCACCGGGCTCCCGTGCATGAGCTGCGCGGCCGCGAACTTGTTGTTGCAGTCCTGGCTGCCCGCGGTGAAGACGTTGCGCGTCCCGAGCGCGCGCGCGAGGAACACCGCGCCGACCTGCCCGAGCGACGCGAACGCGAGCGGGTTGCCGAGGTAGAGACCGACCGCGTGCGGGCCGTAGCGATCGAGGATCGGCCGGACGAGCGACGCCGCCGCCTCGATCGCGCGATCCCAGCTCGCGGGTGCGAGCGCGCCGTCGCGCCGGAGCATCGGCGTGCGCAGCCGCGTCGGGTGCTCGGCGACCTCGAGGAAGCGCGTGCCCTTCGCGCACACGAAGCCGCGGCTCACCGGGTGCGCGCGATCGGGCCGGAGCTTTCCGTCCTCGAAGGTGAGCCCGCACGCGGCCTCGCAGATCCGGCAGAACGTCGTCGAGGCGCTCATGCCGAGGAGCTTACGCCAGGCGCACGTAGAGCCAGACGTCGATCACGCGGCCGGCCTTGATCGCGGCGCTGCGCTGGACGGACTCGCGCTCGAAGCCCGCCTTCTCGAGGACGCGCGCGGAGGCCGGGTTCATGGCGAACACGGGGGCCTCCAGCCGCAGGAACCCGCGGCCCGAGAGCAGGTGCTCCGAGTACGCGCGCACCGCCTCGGTCATGATCCCGCGACCCCAGTACGCGCGCCCCAGCCAGTAGCCGATCTCCGCGCGGACGCGGTGCACGTCCTCGCCCGGGATCACGCCGACGCCCCCGACCGCGGCGCGGTCGACCTCGATGGCGAGGCTCGTGTCACGCCCCGCGCCGGTCGCGTGCGCGAGCCAGCGCAGCCCGTCCTCGCGGGTGTAGGGGCTCGGGAAGTGATCGCGCACGGTGGCCGCGACGCGCGGGTCGTTGGCGTGCGTGACGAGGGAGGGGAGGTCGTCGTTGCGCCAGGGGCGCAGGGTGCAGGTCGGCAGGTGGAACGTGCGGTCCACGCCGCCAAGATACCGCAACGGCTTACGGGAGGGTTCCGCGCGGCTGCGAGCCCAGCGGCGACGGGGGTAAGATGGCTCGGCCATGCGGAAGCTCGACGCCACGGTGCTCCTCGTCTCCACGTCGCTGTTCGCCGCCGCGTGCGAGGAGCGGACGCCGCCGCCGCCGCCCCCCCCGCACGACGCGGGCCCCGGCGGCGGTGACGGCGGCACCGGCCCCCTCGACGGTTCGATCACGCCGGTGTCCGGGCCCGCGATCCGCTGCGTGTACCCCGAGCCAGGCACCGAGATCACGGCGGCGCCGGGCGAGTCGATCGAGGTCCACCTCCTCGTCGCCGACGACGACCTGGCGACGGTGCGCGTCGACGGCAGCGCCGTGACCCCCGACGAGCTCGGTCTCGTGCAAGTCGACTTGACGGCGCGGTTCGGGATCAACAGCGTCTCGGTCGAGGCGGAGAACGGCTCCGGCGGCCTGTCGAGCGAGGTGTGCAGCTACCTCGTGGCGCCGAGCTGGCACGACCCCACGCGGCGGCTCGAGTCGGCGCTGACGATGCACCTCACGCCCGAGGCGGTCGACGACGGGGACCCGGCCGACGGGCTCGACAGCCTCAACGACGTCTTCGCGACCGCGCTCGCGGGCGGTCTGATCTCGGAGCTCCTCGACGAGCACTTCACGGTCGGGGGCGCGGACCTCAAGACCCTGAGCTGCGACGCGACCGCCGCGCCCGCGAGCTCCGACTGCATGATCGAGACGGAGCTCGCGTACGTCTCGAACGAGACGCCGGGCCCCTACCAGAGCTCGCTCGTCCCGACCGCGGAGGGTGTGCGCTTCGAGGGCCGCTTCGAAGACGTCCGCTTCCAGGTCCGGCTGATGGGGCGCGAGCGCCTCTCGAGCACGACGTTCCTGCCCTACGGCGCGGGGACGTGGGCCGCGATCGCGTCGGACGGAACCATCGACATCGAGTTCGTCCGCGTGGACATCGACTTCCGGATCTCCACCAACGCCGCCGGCGAGCTCGAGGCCGAGGTGATCCGCGTGAACGACGTCGAGGTCGGCGTCGCCGATCACATCGCTGGCGCCGACGGCGAGGACCTGCGCGAGGCGATCAGCGAGTTCATCGGCACGAGCCTCGGGGACCTGCTCGACACGCTGCTCTCGACGGTCGACGTGCGCACGCTCCCGCCCGCGTTCGACGTGCCCACCCTCGACGGGCGCACCAGCGCGTTCACGTTCGCGTCGCGCTACGACGACGTCGCCCCGTCGAGCGCGGGCCTGTCGTTCACGCTCGGGCCGAGCTACGGGGCGCCGGTCTCGGCCGACGTGCCGCGCTCGAACGGCGTCGCGGTCCCGATGAGCACCCCGCCCAGCCCGATGGCGACGAGCGGCGTCCGCAACGTCGTGGCGGGGAGCGTGGTCAACACCGTGCTCCACCGCGCGTGGGCCGCGGGCGGGCTGCGCGGGATCGTCGCGCCCACGATGATCGTCGCGCCCACGATGATCGTCGCGCCCACGATGATCGTCGCGCCCACGATGATCGTCGCGCCCACCATGGTGCAGATCGACACGTCGCTCGCGCCGATCGCGACGACGCGGGCGGACGGCACGATCGACGTCCAGCTCGGCGCGGTGAGCGTCACGGTGCCGCCGTTCCCCGGCGCGCCGGTCTACGCGGCCGGGCTGACCGGGCGCTTCTCGGCGACGCTGTCGGGTCGCGTGACCGAGAGCGCCGACGGCGATCCGACCTTCGGCGAGGTGGAGATCACCGAGCTCGGCGTGGGCATCGACGCCGCGCTGAGCGGCCCGGATCGCGAGCAGGTCACGTCCCTCTTCGTGCTGCTCGCGTACCACCTCGGGACGTTCGCGATGAACGAGGCGGGGCCCGCGCTCCCGGTCGCGTCGCTCGAGACCACGGCGGACTTCGTGCCGTACGGGCTCCCCGCGGGCACGGTCCTCGGCACGGTCGCGCCGAGCGTGGTGCCGGTCGACGGCTCGCTGACCCTCGACGGGCGCTTCGGGGAGATCGTCGCCCCGACGATGTGACCTACGGCGTCATCGGCGGCGCGATGTCCGCCGGCCCGAACAGCGCGGGCGCCGGGAGCGGCCACGGCTCGTCCTCGCCCCGCACGAGGATCTGGCGGTTGTCGCGCACGCGCACGGTGAACTCGAGCACCACGGGGATCGGGTTACCGTCGCCGTCGACGCCCTGGCTCCGGATGCCGACGCGCACGCCGGTGAGCGCGGGGACCACGTCGGGGATGAACATCTGCGCGCGCCGGTCGAGCGAGCTCTGGTTCTCGAAGAAGACGATCTGGTTCGCGTTGGTGACGCCGTTCACGACGGTCGCGAGATCCACCGCGACCTCGTCGAGCTCCTCCTCGCGGATCGTGCCGGTCCGGCGCTCGCCGGGGTCGAGGCGGATCGCGCGCTCCCACTGCGAGAAGTCCGCGATGACCTCGTCGTCGACGACCTGCACGCCGGGGTTGTACTCGTGGAACTCGTTGAGGCCGTTCACCACGACCTCGACCTGCACGGTCGACTCCGAGACGTTGGAGAGCGTCCAGTCGAGCTGCACCTCGATGTCCTCGCGCTGCACGTACGGGAGCGTCGCGTACGGGATGTCGAGCCCGGCCACGTCGCCGAGCGCGGCCTGCTCCTCGGCGGTCGGCTCGCGGAACTCGAATTCCACGCGCTGCTCGACGAGGTAGAGGTTGCCGTCCTCCGACTCGAAGAACGGCGGGGTGTCCGGCTCCACCGCGATCACCCACGCGCCACCGCCCTCGGGGGCCATGTAGCGCTGCTCCGTGAGACACCCGGCCGCGAGCGCGAGGGTCGCGGCCAGGAGACCGATGGTGCCGAACGTCGTGCGCATTCTCACCCTCCGCGGAGAGAGTACGTGATCCCGATGGGCCGTGCTATGCGGGCAGATCCCGATGGCCGAGCACGAGCTGATCATCCTCGACTTCGACGGGACCTTCACCGACGTGGACGCGGAGGCGATCCCGTTCCTCGATCACTACCGGCGCGGGCTCGAGGCGCTCGCCGGGCGCGCGATCGACGGGGCGTGGGACGCGGCCGTGGCCGAGGTGCGCGCCGAGCCGGACGCGCACGGCTTCCGCTATGGGGACCGGATCGTCGCGCCCTCGCACGCCGACCCGTACATCCTGTCGAGCTGCGTCTCGCAGCTCGTGCTGGAGCGGCTGGGCCTCGGCCACGCCACGGTCACGGACATCGAGGCGCTGTTCCACGAGGCCTACCGCCACGCCGGCACGGTCTTCCGTCCCGACGCGCGCGAGGTGGTCGAGGCGGTGCTCGAGCTCGACGTCCCCGTGTTCGTCGTCAGCAACTCGCGGACGGACAACGTGCGCGCCAAGCTCGAGCGGCTCGGGCCCGGTCTCCTCGAGCGGCTCGAGGTGCGCGGCGACGCGCGCAAGTTCCACCTCGTCGAGCCGTCGGCGCGCGATCCCCGCTTCGACGCGGTGCCCGAGGCGCGCACCGTCGAGGGCCTCTCGCGCACGCTGTACCTGCGGCGCGGCCGCTACTTCGACGCGCTCCGCGCGATCTGGGAGGCGACCGGGACGCGGCCCGAGCGCACGCTCGTCTGCGGAGACATCTACGAGCTCGACCTCGCGCTGCCCGCGGCGCTCGGCGCGGCGGTGCACCTCGTCGGCCGCGAGAGCACCCCCGCGTGGGAGCGCGCCGCGGCGACGGGCGGGCGCGGCGGCTTCAGCACGGCGCTGCGCGGCCTGCTCGCGCGAGTCGGCTGACTCCGCGTCCAGCGGCTGGACCGTGGGGCGGGACGCCGCAAGCCGTATGGGTGCGGACGGGATGGAGCGGGCGTGCGCGACTTCGCACGGCGGTCACGCCGCCACTATCGCGTGCCGAGGCGTCATGACGTTGTCGCCGCGGGCTCGCAGAGACAGCCGTCCGCGTGTACTGTACGGAAGGGTGCGCCGCAGAGTCCGCGGTGAGGTGGGGGTTATCGGATGGGCACGACGGAGGAAGAGCTCGTTGGCTTCTTGGGCTGTTGGGCCTCTGCTTGGGGGCGTCTGCATGCACAAGTGAAGCTACCGATCGCCAGGCAGCGTTGGGGGAGAGCGAGGAGTCCGGCGACTCTACTCACGGATCACGAGTCGAACTCTCTGTGGGAGTCCGCGAAGATGACGGAGATGGGCCGAGGTCCTTTGTACCGGACAGTGAGATCCGGATGATACCGTCCGACGCAATCGCGGCCCGTGCTGCCAACACATTCCGGACCGCAGTCTCATTGGAGGCCGCTCCAACATCAACAGACTTGGTGCTTGCGCGCGGATCCCAAGTTGACAGTGACGCCGTTATGGACGTGGTGGTCATTCTCGCGGATCACCCCTTCGAATGGGGACGGGTCGCTCACGCCGCGACCGAATCCGATCGCAGCCTCGCATTTCGGACCGTCGCGCATCTCTCAGGAGTGACCAAGAGGCCGTCAGTTCAGAGATCGTTACTCTGGGTGGCACCGTTGTGCGCCGCTATTGGCTAGCTAACCTGATTCACACGCAGATACAAGCCGGACGGCTAGAAGCCTTGTTGCGCCATCCGGCGGTTCAAGCGCTTGCTCCAACGACGACGGAAGCGGGTCCCGGCGACGACGGGGCTCAAGCGCGCTCGGGAACCCTCACTGATATCATCCACAGTTATGGTTACCGTGGGGAATCGAACGGTCGCGCCACGACCGACGACGACAACGTCAAGATCGGGATAGTCGAGGCCGGTGGGTTGAATGCCTTCCATGTTGGATGGCTTGATGCGCCAGGTGGCGCCACTCGGATCGCGCGAGGCTACCAGTGTACAAGCACTGCGTGCACTGAGTCGGGCGCTGCCTTCAACCACGGCGGGAACGCACATGGAACCCGAGTAACTTGGGCGGCGGGGGGAAGTATCGATCAGGGCCAGGACTCGACCTACCCCGGCAGCTATACGTTGGCTCAGGCTAGACGCGGCGGCGCCTCGCCGGAGGCCACGATCTACTACTACCGGACCCCCAGTGGGGTCCTAGCCTATGCCGTCGAGCAAGCCGTCGAGGATGGGGTCGATATCCTCAACTTCTCGGCGTTTAACAACTGTGGCTGTGAAGGATGTCTCAGTACGTGTAACTGCAGCGGGCTGAATCAGCTGATGCAGAATGCACTTAGCGCGGGCGTTCTCATAACGGCATGCGGGGGCAACAACGGCGATACCAATATTTACACATGCGATGCCTGGTATCCAGGGTATCGGCCGGAAACCGTTGCCGTGAATCAACTGGATACGCAGTCCGGAACCCCGTATCATAACGAGTTGGTAATTGGGAATGCGCCAAGCGGACCGAATCCACATCGACTCGTCACATCGGGGACAGTTCACACGAGTAATGCGATCGACATGTTGGCGCCGGGGCGCCTTGAGTACTCATTTGGTCTCGGGATCCAGGATTACGTTTCTGGCTCGATCGCGGGATGTTCGTATGCAACGCCCTACGTTAGCGGAATAGCAGCAAACTTGCGTGAGGCGTTCTCCGACATCGGGTGGGTGGGAAGCACGGATGCCCGAGGCCTGATGGTGAACTTGCTCTTGCTGGGCGATGCTTCCAATGGCTCAGCAACTGGACAGTCACCGAATTTTGTTCATACGCAGGCGGGCTTCGGGCGAATCCGCGCTCATCTTCCGACTAGCGCTAACATGACTGGCCCGTGGGGTTGGGGGTGGCGGGCTGCCACACTGACTGCAGGTTCAGAACTGCTCGTAAATGTCGGCACGTCTGGACCGGAGAGCGCGAGCGTGACGACTTGGAAATCGGCTCTGATTTGGTTCGACAACGATCTTGAGGCGACGTCCGACGTGACGATTGAAGTTCTCAACACATGTCCGAGTGGGGGCGGACCGCCCGTTCTGGTCGAGTACGACAACAGCTACTACCTCAGGAAGCGCGTAAGACTGAACCAGAGTCAGATCAGTGGTCGTTGTCTACAGACTCGCATACGCGCCTGGGAGACTCCTCCCGGAGGAACGACGATCTACCATGCGGATTACTATGTGTCGGGGTCAACGACAGTTCATTAGGTGCGCGGCCTACGCGTCGGCAGTAATGATTAGCGGTTGTCTGGAAGGCAACGGGTCGGACGGAGGCGCCGCGACCGCTGATGCAGGAGTGAGTTGCGGGCTCGTGTGGGAGGGTTCGACAAGCTCCTGTCCCGCCGGCTGCGAGATCTACTCGGGCCGCCGGGTCGATGAAGACCGCATGTGCCACACCCTCGAGGAAGTGGCGGTGGCCTGTTATCGGCCGGGTCTGACCCTGAGCGGAAACGGTGAGCAAGGGTGCTTCGTGCATGACCGCGGACCCGCCGTGTATACGGGCTCGACGAATGTGATGACTCCGGAGGATCCGGACCTCTTGCGCTCGATCGGCTGGCGTCCGTGTTCGGGCGCAGTCCCAGTCGACCTGTGCCCCTGAGCGTTCGTGAAGTGGAGTGCTCGCGGCCCGAGACCCGCAGGGGCTCGGGCCATCGCGGCGAGACCCGTCAGGGGCTCGACGCGCGCGGAGCGAGACGCGAAGCGGCTCGCGCAGCCGCCGCAGGTGACCGCGCAGCGGGCACCGGAGGCGCCCATGATGCGGTCGTTCGGGACGCTCCCATAGCTATCGCAAAGGGCGGAAGACGAGCGGGTCGGCGACGTTCTTCACCGTCGCGTGCCGCGCCTCGCCGAAGCGCTCCGGCTCGCCGAGCTCGTCGACGAAGCGCTGCATGCACAGGATCTCGCCGCCCTCGGCGATCCCCTGCAAGCGCGCGGTGTTGTTCATCCCCGAGCTGAAGGCGGTGAAGTCGTCCGACGGACCGAAGAAGCCGACGGACACGGGGCAGTAGTGGAGCCCCACCGCCACGTCGAGCGGCGCCGCGAGGTCCTCGAGCCCGAGCTCGGGGTCGTGGATCAGCGCGCGCGTGATCGCGCGGATCTCGAGCGCCGCGGCGAGCGCCGCCGCGCAGCGCTCCTTCGGCGAGCCCTCGTAGAAGGGCGGACCGAAGAGGCCGATCACGCAGTCGCCGACCATCTTGTCGAACACCCCGCCGTGCTGCCAGAGCGCGCTCACCGCGCCCTCGGACCACGTGTCCACGAGCCGCCCGATCGCGACGGGGGTCTTCAGGACCTGCTCGCTCACCCGCGTGAAGCCCGCGATGTCGGCGAAGAGGATCGCGATCTCGCGGTCGCGCGGGGTGAGCCAGCGCTCGAGGTAGTCCTCCTCGCGGAGCAGCCGCGCGCACGTGCCCGCCGAGAAGCGGGTCGAGAGGAGCTTCCACTCGCGGTTGAAGTCGACGATGCGCTGGCGCAGGTAGTCGGCGAACCGATCGAGGAGCTCCCGATCGTAGGAGTGGAACTCGCCTTGACGGCTCGTGACGAGCATCCGGCCGATCACGCGGGCGCTCCGGACGCCCGTGATGAGCACCTCCTCGCGGAACCGGCGGATCCCGAAGCGCTCGCGGATCGGGCCGTCGTCGCCGTCGAGGAACGCGGCGGCGTGCGCGCGCACGAAGCGATCGAGCTCGGGGTCCGTGGGGTCGCCCCCGCGGTGCACGAGCTTTCCGTCCTGGTGGATCCGATAGCGCAGCGCGGCGCCGTCGAGGCGGTCCTCGTGGCGGAAGATCAGGATCAGGTCGTCGAAGTCGATCTGGCGCTGGAGGATCTCGCACGCCCGCGTGAGGCCGCGGCTCAGCACGGGGTCCTTGAGCGCGTCGCTCACGGCGCGGAAGACCTCGAACTTGCGCCGCGACTGCGCGATCGCCGCGAGGTGGTTGTCGAGCTCCTCGGCGAAGTCGGCGAGCAGCGCGCGCGCCTCCTCGCCCGGGCGGACGGCGAAGAACAGGAAGGCGCGCCCGAACGGCTCGCCCGCGACGTCGATGCGGTGGACGAGCGCGACTCCGTCGTCGAGCTCGACCACGTCCTCGTCCGTGCGGAGCAGGTGCTCGTCCACCTGCGCCTCGCCGCGCACGAAGAGCCGCTCCGCGAGCGACTCGTCGAGCGTGCGGACCGCCGCGCCGCGCGCGCCGACGTGCGCGAGCAAGATCTCGAGCAGCGAAGGCATCACCCGCTCGAGCGGCTGCCGGGCCCGGAGCGCGACCTCGAGGCGCGCGTCGATCGCGTCCGAGAGCGCGCGCGCACGGCGGCAGCGCGCGACCTCCGCCTCGAGCTCGGCGACGCGGTCGCTCATCGCCCGCGAGGATACCAGCCGGCGGGGGCGTCGCGGCAGGCGGCGGCGTACCCTCGTCGAGGTGCCGATCCCCTGCCTCGCGTGCCGCAAGAACATGAGCGCCACCGCGCTCGTGTGCCCGCACTGCGGGGCGCGCCAGGCGGATCGCGCGTGGATGGAGCCGCCCGCGCCGGAGCCCCCGCACGCCGCCGCGACGCCCGAGGAGGCGGCCGAGGCGGTCGGCGCCGTCGAGTCCGTCGCGGTGCTCCAGATCCAGATCCAGAGCGCCGACGTGCTCGACCTCGAGGACGAGCCGCGCGGGCCGCTCGCGCTGGTGCTCCCGCGCCCCACCGCGCGCGGGCGCACGCGCGCGCTCGAGTGGACCCTCGCGGTCCTCGCCGCGCCGTTCCTCGTCGCCGCCCTCGCCCTCGCGGTCGCGCGCATGCGGCTCTTCGGACACGTCCTCATGAGCGCCAGCGAGACCGCGCTCACCGTCGCCGTCGGCGGGCTCGGTGCGCTCGGGATCGGCCTCGTCGCTGCGCTCGCGGGCTGGAGCGCGGCCACCACGGCGGCGGTGCTCGGCGGCTCGGGCGGCGCCCTCTTCGCCCGCTGGTGGCTGCGGCGGCGGTGAGGCTGGCTCGATCGGGCCCGTCTGCTACGTTCGACAGCGCCATGGGGGAGCTCGCGCCGGGCCAGCCGATCGACGTCCCCGCGCTCGCGCACGGGATGCGCACGAGCGCGCTCGACCTCGCCGCGACGCTCGGCCCGTTCGTCCTGATCGGCGACGGGCGCCTCGAGCCGAGCCGCGAGTTCCGCTTCATGACGACGCGCGCCGCGCCGTTCTCGGGCGAGGAGCCGAGCGCGTTCGCCGACAGCGTGGTGTTCGGGCTGCGCAAGCGCACCGCGCGCTTCGAAGGCGTGCTCCTCGTGGGGCGCGCCGACAGCAACGACGTGTCGATCCAGCACTCGTCGATCTCGAAGCTCCAGGCGCGCCTGCGCGACTTCGACGAGGGCGGGTTCACCGTCGAGGACGCGGGCTCGCGCAACGGGACGTTCGTGAACCAAGTGCGCATCGAGGGCCCGGCGCGCGTGCGCTGCGGCGACGTGCTCTGCTTCGGCCGGCGCGCGTTCCGCGTGCGCCGCACGGATCGGCTCGCCCACGCCCTCGCGGCCTCGGCCCGCGCGGACCTCCTCAGCCGTCGCTGATCTGCAGGCGCGCCGCGAGGACCTGATCGGCGCGGTAGCTGCCGATCCACACGTCGTACTGACCGGCGGACGGGGCCTCGATGTCGATGCGCGGGTTGGTGCCGCCGGCCCCGTCGTCGTCGCAGCGCCAGCGCCCGTCCGGGCCGTGCACGATCATCGTGACGTCGCCCGTCGTGGCGCGCGCGTAGAACGCGAGGTGCGCGCCCGGCTCGGCGTAGCGGACGATCACGTCGGGCCGCTCCGTCACGAAGCCGCGGCAGTCGGGGCCCAGATCCATCGCGCGAGCGTCGAGGTTCCCGCCCGAGCGCACGCGCACCTCGTGGGGGTCCGGGTCGAAGCCGCCGCGCAGCGCGACGACCCCCGAGAGCGCCCGGCTGCCCCCCGCGATCAGCGCGCGCGTCTGCGCCGACGCGACGGCCGCCGCGAGGCACAGCGGGAGGAGCGCGGCGAGGCGGCAGCGCATCCTGGCCATCGTAGCCCGCCGGCGCGCGCGTGCTAACTCGTCGCCGGTGCGGATCGGGCTCGACATGACCGGTGAGGGAGCCTCGCTCGACGCGCTCGCCGCCTCGCTCGAGGCCCGGGACGACGATCCGCGGCCCGCCCTCGAGCGCACCGAGGACGAGCTCCTCGTCGCGCTCCACCCAGGCGCCGAGCCGATCGCGATCCGTGCGCGGGGCGGTCGCGTGCACCTCACCGCGAACACCGGGACCGCGGGGCCGGGCTACCACCGGCACGTGGTCGCGGTCGCCGAGGCGCTCGACGTGCGCTGGGATCCGGGCGGCGACGAGCTCACGGGGTGGCGAGCGCGGCGCGATCCCGCGGTGCTCGAGGAGCCCTTCCTCGACTGGCTCGGCGCGACCGCCGCGCAGATCCTCGCGCTCGCCGACGAGGGCGCGAGCGGGTTCGCGCTCGCGATGCCGGCGGGCGTCGCGTACGAGCACGACGAGCTCGTCGCAACCCAGCTCGGGCCGCGCTCGCGCGCGTGGCTCGAGGCGGTGCGCGGCGACCCGCGCGCGGGGGTCGACGCGTTCCCGTGGTGGTCGCCGGCGCGGGACGCGGCGTACTTCCGCGGGCTCGCGCTGCTCGACATGTGGCGCTCGATCCGCTGGCGCGCGCCGCTCACCGACGAGGAGCGCGCGACGATGGAGCGCGTCGCGACGTGGGTCGAGAAGGCGCACGGGCTCGATCCGTCGCTCGAGCTGCCGTGGGCCGAGCAGTCCGAGCTCCTCACGTGCCTCGACGAGGCCTCGCTCCGCGCGACGCGCGCGCACCTCAAGGCGCAGCGGCTGGGCGCGCCGACGGTCGGCTACCGGCGCCGCGCGGTGCGCGTCGAGCTGAGCGGCGGCTGGTCGCTCACGGTCCCGGGCGAGCTCGCCGAGCGGTGGGACGAGCGCGGCACGTGGGTCGCGTGGGACGCGCAGCGTTCGGTGTTCTTCAGCTCCTTCACCGCGCACGGCGAAGGGGCCGCGAGCGCGACCACGGAGGCGACGCTCGACGGGATGCCGCCGCTCGACGGAGACGAGCTGCTCGAGCTCGAGCGCGGGGAGCTCCGCGGGCTCGCGGCGCTGTCGGAGGTCGAGGAGGACGGCATGCCGCTCTACCGGCTCGAGGCGCACGCGGCGATCGGCCCGCACGCCGCCGTCGGGACGCTCGTGTTCGTCGACGCGGCCGATCGCGAGTGGGCCCTCGACACGTGGGGCTCGCTCGACCGCCGATGACAGAGTGCCCCACGCGATGCGTGGGGAGCGAACGCGCCAGCGCGTTCGGACGAGGGAGGGGGCCCCGGCGCGCGCTTTGCGCGCGTTGGGG
>JAYRVK010000767.1:0-5404 GCA_041918555.1 Sandaracinaceae bacterium | reverse complement strand
CTCGGGCTTCATGGAGCGAGCTCGTCCAGTCGGGCGCGCGCCCGTGCGGCCGCTGCGGTGCCGGCGTGGTGCGCCACGATCGCTTCGAGCGCCGCGCGCTCGGCGACGTCCCGGCCGCGCCGGCGCTCCGCGCGCGCGATCCCCTCGCGGGCCTCGAGCGCGAGCGGGCCGTCCGGCCGCGCGGCGAGCGCGCGGACGTAGAGCGTCACCGCGCCCGCAGGGTCGCGCCGGTGCTCGAGGCGGTTCGCGGCCGCCGCGACGTCCGCGATGTGCGAGGTCGCGGAGCGCGGGCGCGCACGCGCGGCCGACAAGTAGGCTTGCTCGGCCTCGCGCCAGCGGCGCTCCGCGCGCAGGCGGTTCCCGAGCGCGATGAGGTCCTCGGGCCGAGCGTCGGGCCGCGGGGCCACGCGCGGCCGGGTCGGGGCGGGCGCGGCCTCGACCACGGCCGGCTCGGCGGTCGCTTCGGGCGCGGCCTCGATCGGCGCGGTCTCCACCGGCTCGACGGGCAGGGGCGCGGGCGCCTCCCGCGGCGTGGCGGGTGCTTCGGGCGCCTCGGGCGAGCCCCACAGCAGCGCCGCGGTCACCGCCGCGCCGGCCAGCCCGCCGATCGCGGCGGCGATCACCGCGACCTTCGCCCACGGCGCCGCGCTGGCCGCGCTCGGCGCGGGGGCGAGCGGGGGGGCGGCCTGCCACGCGTCGAGCGCGGCCCCGATCAGCGCGGCCTCGGCCGCGGCGGGCTGGCGCCGCGCGGGCCCCGGCCCGTCCAGCCCGAGGAGCTCCTTCAGGTCCTCGTCGATCGGCTCGGCGCTCATGGCCCCCCCTCGTCGTGTAGCTCGCGCAGGCGCTTCATGCCCAGCCGCAGCCGGCTCCGCGCGGTCTCGGCGGGCACGCCGAGCTCCTCCGCGATCTCCGGCACGCTCAGCCCGAGCACGTGGTGCAGGACCAGCGCGTCGCGCTGCGCCTCCGGCAGTCGATCGAGCGCGCGCGCGAGCCGGCGCCGCTCGAGGTAGAGGTCCGGCGTGGCGTCCGGGCTCGGCACCGCGTGGAGCTCGGGCGGCACCGAGCCGTGCCGGGCCTCGCGCTCCCGCTCCTTCTTCGCGTGGCGCCGGGCGGCGCGCGCGGTGATGCGCAGGGCCCAGCTCTCGAGGCTCGCCTCGCCGCGCCAGCTCGGGAGGCTCCGCAGGACCTCGATGCACGCGATCTGGGTGGCGTCGTCGACGTCGCGGTCCCCGCGCAAGAGGTAGCGGCAGAGGTTGCGCATCCGCGGGAGCAGCGCCGTGAGGATCGCCTGCGCGGCGACGCGATCGCCCGCGATCGCGGCGCGCACGTGTCCTTCGGGGGACGGGGCTCGAGCAGGCAGGGTCACGGCAGCGTCCGCCCCTTCCGTGGCGCGCTGCGGCGGATCCGGGTCAACGGGGCCAGGCACTTCAGCCTCCGCGGACCGCCAGGGCGAGCCGCAGGAACGGCTGGACCGGCCAGAGCGCGGCGCGCGTGACCGTTGCGCCATCCACGGCGTACGCGAAGGTCGGCGCGCTCGGGACGATGTCCGTCCCGGCGCTCACGGTCAGTCCGACGATTCCGCCGAGCGCGGCGGGGAACACCTCGAGGCCGAGCTGCGGAGCGACGAGGAGGCTCCCGCTCCAGCGCGCGTCGGTGGCGACGAGGCCGGGCTCACGCACCTCGGTCGCGCGGTGCCACAGCGCGAGCCCGAGCTCGAGCCCCAGCGTGAGCGCGAGCTCGGGGTGCTCCAGGAGATCGATCGCGGCGAGCACCGTCGGCCGCACCCGCAGGAGCGCGATCGTCGCCTGCGGGTCGGTGAGCTCGACCGGGAGACCCACCTCGGCGCGCACACCCAGGCGCAGCCGCGCGAGCGCCACGCCGCCAGCGAGCGAGGGCGCCTGCACGCCGTGCGGCGCGTGGTCGTCGAGGGTCGCGCTCCAGCCGAGGGCGACCTGGACCGCGACGGTCTGCTCCGGCGCAGGCGGCGACGGCGCCTCGATCGCGCGCTCGGGCGCGGGCATCACCACGCCCACGTGGCCTCCGTCGGCGAGCTCGCGGAGCGCGCTCCGCACGATCAGCGCGGCGGCCTCGAGCGCGGCGGACCGATCGTCGGCCGCGTCGATCCGGCGGCTCAGCATCCGGCGCGCCTCGACCTCGACGACGTGGACGGTCAGCGCCGGCTCGGTCTGCGTCGCGAACACCGCGAGGGGCGCGTCGCGCGCGCGGCCGAGCGCGAGCGCGGCCTCGAAGTCGCGCGGGGGCGGCGCGTCGACGAGCTCGAGCGGGAGATCGCCGGTCTGTCCGCGGATACGCTCCGCGAGCTCGGGGCTCGTCCCGATCACGACGCGCGCGGGCTGCGCGCTCGCGGGGCCCGCGGCCGCGAGCGCGGCGAGGAGGGCGACGAGGGCGAGCGGGCGCACCGCCCGAGTCTACTCTTCGAGGAGCTTGTCGATCCGGCTCTCGGGCACGCCTCCCAGGCGCTTCACCGTGTCGAGGTAGTGCAGCAGCAGCGCGCGGTTGTCGCCGACCGCGAGCGTCTGCATCTCGAGCGCGCCGATCCGATCCTCGGGCGTGAACAGGCTGTCGACCTTCTCCATCGAGAGCTTGTGCGGGTCGTAGGCCATGTGGTGGGCCTCGGTGCTCAGGATCGTGAAGTCGTCGCCGCGGCGCAGCTCGAGGGTGACGCTCCCGCTCACCGCGGTGGCGATCCAGCGCGTGAGCGCGTCCTTGAGGAGCAGCGCCTCCGGGTCGTACCACTTGCCCTCGTAGAGCAGGCGACCGAGCCGCCGCCCCATCGTGGTGTAGAGGTCGGTCGTGTCCTCGTTGTGGATCGCGCTGAGCAGCCGCTCGTACACGAGGTGGAGCAGCGCCATCCCCGGCGCCTCGTAGATGCCGCGGCTCTTCGCGTGGATCACGCGGTTCTCGATCTGATCGCTCATCCCGAGCCCGTGCCGCCCGCCGATGCGGTTGCACTCGCGGAAGAGCTCGAACGTCGAGTCCCAGCGCTGCCCGTCGATCGCGATCGGCACGCCCGCGTCGAACGTGATCGTCACGGTCTCGGGCGCGATCGCGACCTCGGGCTTCCAGTGCGCGACGCCCATGATCGGCGCGACGATCTTCATCCCCACGTCGAGGCGCTCGAGGTCCTTCGCCTCGTGCGTGGCGCCGAGCACGTTCGCGTCGGTCGAGTACGCCTTCTCGGTGCTCATCGTGTACGGGAGACCGAGCCGGCCCAGGAGCTCGCTCATCTCCTTGCGCCCGCCGAGCTCGTCGACGAACGCCTGGTCGAGCCACGGCTTGTAGATCGAGAGCTGCGGGTCGACGAGGATCCCGTAGCGGAAGAAGCGCTGGATGTCGTTGCCCTTGTGGGTCGAGCCGTCGCCGAAGACGTGGACCTCGTCGCCGCGCATCGCGCGCACGATCGCGGTGGTGGTGACCGCGCGGCCGAGCGGCGTGGTGTTGAAGTACTTCTTGCCGCCGCTCGAGAGGTGGAACGCGCCGCACTGGATCGCGACGATGCCCTCGCGGACCATCGCCTCGCGGCAGTCGACCAGCCGCGCGACCTTCGCGCCGTGCGCGAGCGCGATGGGCGGGATGTTGCGCGGGTCGTCCTCGTCGGGCTGCGCGAGGTCGGCGGTGTACGCGTAGACGTCGACGCCGCGGCGGCTCATCCAGGCGACGGCGGCGCGCGTGTCGAGGCCTCCGGAGAAGGCGAGGCCGATGCGGGTGCCCGCGGGCGGGAGCTTGCGGTGGATCCGGCTCATGGCGGCGGCGATGATGACACGCCAGGTTCCTTTGAGCTTGTGGGGTGAGGCGCTATTCTCCGGCGTCCTCAACCGAAACCCGAACCCGGGGTCCGCGTGGCCGAGTCGACTCCTCCCCAAGCGCCGTCCGGCGGCGGCAACCTGAAGTACGCGATCATCGGTGTGGTCCTGATCCTCGCCAGCGTCGGCGTGTGGTTCGGGATGCAGAGCTGCGAGGAGCCGCCGCCCTCCCCGGTCGCCGCGGCGATGGACGCGGGCGCCCCGGCGCCGCCTCCGCCCGGCGACGATCTCCTGATCATGCCCGACGAGGTGCCGGACTCGGCGCTGCCCGACGCGGGGACGCGCATCCGGTACGTGACCCGCTTCGTCGGCGGCGGCGGCGACTGGTCGTGCAGCGGCGACATCGACCAGGCCGCGGCGAGCCGCGCGATCCGCGCGAACAACCTCCAGTTCCGCAACTGCTACGAGCGGCGGCTCAAGGTGAACAACCAGCTCCGCGGCCAGGTGATGCTCCAGGTGCGGGTCGGCCGCGACGGCGCCGCGACGGCGGTGCGCACCGGCGGCTCGCTCGGCGACCCCGAGGTAAGCTCCTGCGTGCGCAACATCGCGCAGCGGATCCGGTTCCCGCGGCCCACCGGCAACTGCGCGGTCGTGGCGGTGCCCTTCGACTTCACCCCTCAGGAGTGAGAAGCACGATGCAATACCTCAGAGGCTGGACCGCGCTGCGCAACGACCCCGCGGGGTGGGGCAAGATCGGGTGGGGCACGCTCCTCATCCTGTCGGGGTGCTGCATCCCGATGTTCGGGCAAGTCGTCTTGCTCGGGTGGAACTCGCTGATGCTGCGCCGGGCGGTCTCGGGGCAGGACTCGCCGCTGCCGCGGCTCGAGTTCGACTTCGACTACCTGATGAAGCTCGTCGGCATGGGCATCAAGCCGCTGATCATCAGCTTCCTGTGGTCGCTGCCGCTCGTGGCCGCGATCATGGCGGGCTACTGCTGCATCTACATCGGGATGTTCGGGATGGTGGCCGGCGTCGGGGCCGGGGCTCAGGCGGCAGGCGACGCCGGCGCCGGCGTCGGCCTCGTGCTCGGCATCCTGCTCATGGTCGTGTGCTTCGTGGCGCTCTTCGTCCTGATCATCTTCGCGAACATGGTGATGCAGGTCGCCGTGATGCGGGCCGAGATCACCGACGACTTCAACGCGGGGCTCCGCTTCGGCGAGGTCATGAGCATGACGAAGATGCTGATGAAGGAGCTCTTCGTCGGCCTCCTCGTGATGCAGCTCGTCGGGATGGTCGTCGCGTTCTTCGGCGTGATCACCCTCTACCTCCTGCTCTTCCCGGGCATCGTGGTGATCCAGGTGATCGGGACCTACTTCCGCGCCGAGCTCTACCGCGTGTACCTCGAGAAGGGCGGGCAGCCGCTCCCCGTCGGGCCGCTCGCCGTCGAGGGCGGGGACCCGCCGCAGGTCGGCCCCCACGCGGGCACGTACACGCAGCCCACGGCCTTCTGAGTCGAGGGGACGCGATGTTGACAGTTGCCATCGAACCCCTCGGATTGGTGGGATTTCGTGGCAATTCACCCGGGGACGCGATGTTGACAGTTGCCATGGCCCGTTCGGGAATGGCAACTGTCAACATCG
>JAYRVK010000766.1:0-6803 GCA_041918555.1 Sandaracinaceae bacterium | reverse complement strand
GTTCCTCGTCCTCGTCGGCGCCGCGCTGACCTGGGCCAACTGGCGCGAGTGGCAGGCCGCGGAGCCGCGGCCCGCGCCCGCCGCGGCGGAGGGGGTCTGAGCCATGGCCAAGCCCAGGACGAGCGGCGCGCCCAAGAAGCCCAAGCGCGCCAAGCCCGCTGCGGAGGCCGCCGAGCCCGGCGAGATCGCCGAGGCCGCCGAGGCGCCTGCCGCGCCGAAGCCGCGGTCGGATCTCCCGGTCTGGCACGCCGCGACGATCTACGTCCTCGCGCCGTTGATCCCGGCGCTCCTCGCGCTCTTGTACCTCGGGACCAAGACGCCCGACTCGTTCCTGCGCTGGAACCGCACGCAGATGACCCTCGGCGTGTTCCGGGTCTCGCTCGCGCAGGGGATGCTCGATCCCGCGAGCTGGGGCGCGCCCGACCTCGTCTACTACAACGACGGGCTCACCACGACGGTGAGCGTCGAGCGCTGGGGCCGGCACTACGCGCTCAAGAACAACGGCAAGGTCGACGCGAGCAACGGCGACGACATGCCCACGCAGATCAACGTCGCCGCGTATCCGCTCTTCATGCACCCGAACGGGCCCGAGGGCCTCGAGGTCGCGATCATCGGCTTCGGCTCGGGCGTGACGGTCGGCACGACGCTCCAGTTCCCGGTCGGCCGCGTGGACGTGATCGAGCTCGAGCGCTCGATCCCCGAGGCCGCGCGGTTCTTCGAGGACGTGAACCACCTCGACTACCGGCTCGATCACTGGCCGTACGTCGAGATGGATCGCCTCACCGTGATCAACGACGACGGACGCAACTACCTCGCGTCGACGGACCGGATGTACGACGTGATCATCTCCGAGCCGTCGAACCCGTGGATCACCGGCGTCAGCGATCTGTTCACCGTCGACCACTGGCAGATCACGCAGCAGCGCCTGCGCCCGGGCGGCATCTACTGCCAGTGGGTGCAGCTCTACGAGCTGAGCCCCGAGAACATCAAGACGATCTACCGGACCTTCGCGTCGCAGTTCGAGCACGTGGTGGTGCTGAGCGCCGACGACCGCTCGAGCGACACGGTGATGCTCGGCTCGGATCAGCCGATCGAGCTCGATCTGCCGCGGCTGCGCCCGTACTTCGCGCGCATCGACTGCCAGCGCGACGATCCCGCCGGCTATTGCGCGTGCGAGGAGGATCCCCACGGTCAGGTCGTCAACGCGACTTGCCCTCATCCGGTCGCTGCGGAGCTCGAGCGCGCCAACGTGTACTCGGCGTACGACATCTTCGCGCGGACGCTCCTCGTGAGCCGCGACGAGGTCATGCGCTACACCCAGCTCGAGGAGCGGCGCCGCGGGACCGAGGACGCGCTCTTCGGGCTCGTGCAGCGCGAGCGGTGGGTCATGGACCCGGGCTCGACCAACGCGGGGGAGTGCGAGGCGCCGACCTGTCGGCGCCGGCCCGCCACCCTCAACACCGACGACAACGCGCGGATCGAGTTCAACGCGCCGCGCGATCTGATCGGGTTCGCGCGCCACGAGGGCTACCTCGCGACGATCTACTCCGAGGAGTGGCCGTACGGTCACCCGCGCCCGCTGCTCGCGGGCTTCGGCGAGTCGGACGAGGCCTCGCGGAACTTCGCCGAGCTCGCGATGAGCCTGATCGCGCACGGGCGCTACGGCTGGGCGGGCGACTTCATCGAGGAGAGCCAGCGCGTCGGGCGCGCGCGCGAGACCGCGGTCGCGCTCGAGGTGCTCACGCACCTCCTGACGAGCGACAACGAGCCGAGCGTGCACATCGAGCCGCCGATCCCCGGGCCCGAGATGGATCGCGCGACGGCGCGTCAGCTGACCGAGGGCTTCGACGCGGTGCGCGACGCGGTCGACGAGGAGGCGTACGGGGCCGCGCTCATCGCGATGGAGCAGATCCCCGCGCCGCTCCGCCTGCACAGCGGGCCGGGGCTGCGGCTGCTCTACGGCTACCTCCTCTACAAGGCCGCCGACGGCGCGTTCTCGCAGTACCGCGCCTCGATCGAGCACCTCGAGGACCTCGTGCGCACCGAGCAGGACTACGTCCTGCGCCACCCCGAGGCCTACTACTTCCTCGCGCGCGCGCACGACGCGCAGGGCGACTACGCGCAGGCGCTCCGCGCGATGCGGACGTACGTCGAGGCGCGGCTCGTGCCGATCAACGACGACTCCGAGGAGACGCCCGAGCCGCCCGACGGCCAGGCGCCGACCACGGACGCGGCCGGCGAGTCGGACAAGCTCGAGCACGTGGATCGCATCTGAGACGCGCGCGGAAACACGGCCGCGTGCGCTCCGGGCGCAGGTGCGAAGCCGGCTACGCAGCGATCGCGCCGCGGTGTGCATAGCCCCCTTCGCACTTCGTCGGGCGATCGCCGGACTCTGCGTTTTCGGCCGCGGAGCCGCTATCGCCGGAACGATCCGGAACCTCGCGTGAAATCCCGAAAATGGACGCTGAGCCGGATTCCGTGGCACGCACCATGCTGATGCGGAGGCCGTCGCGGGCGCATTGGAGCCGCGGCGAACTTGGGAGGATGGGACCAACCATGCACGAGCCGATGTCGAACCCTGCCGTCCGAGCTGCGGAGCCCCGCGCGCTTCGCATCCTGGCCAAGTCGGTGTTCCGCGAGCTCAAGTCCACGGGCTACTCGCGCTCGGACATCGTCGCGTTCGCGACGGAGATGTTGTCCCTCGTGAGCACCGACATCCGCGAGGGCGGCGAGCCGACGGACGACTGAGCACCGACCCCTTCGCCTTTCCTTATCCTGGAGACGCCTCGAGCCGAGCTGCTCGAGGCGTTTCTCGTTTCACGACCGTTCCGCGCCCGCGCTTGACGCTCGGAATTGGCGCGGGTACATGAGCCGTCCACACCACGCGAAGGGACGGGATCATGGGGACCAAGATCGCCATCAACGGGTTCGGACGGATTGGCCGCTGCGTCGCGCGCTTGATCCACGAGCGGGGCGGTAACGACCTCGAGCTCGTGGCGATCAACGATCTCACGACCAACGAGACGCTCGCGCACCTGCTCAAGTTCGACTCGGTGCACCGCACGTTCGCCGCGGACGTCGCGTGGGACGACGAGTCGATCACGATCGGCAAGCGCAAGATCCCTTGCTATGCCGTACCGAACCCGGCGGAGCTCCCGTGGAAGAGCCTCGATGTGGACGTCGTCCTCGAGTGCACGGGCCGGTTCGTCGACAAGAAAGGCGCGGGGACCCACCTCACGGCGGGCGCCAAGCGCGTCATCATCAGCGCGCCCGGCAAGGGCGACATCGACGGGACCTTCTGCGTGGGGATCAACTCGAGCGGCTTCGACGCCTCCAAGCACTTCGTGGTGAGCAACGCGTCTTGCACCACCAACTGCCTCGCGCCGGTGGCCAAGGTGGTGAACGACACCTTCGGCATCGTGAAGGGTCAGATGGTCACCGTGCACTCGTACACGAACGACCAGAACATCCTGGACCTGCCGCACAAGGACCTCCGCCGCGCCCGCGCCGCGGCGATGTCGATGATCCCGACGACCACCGGCGCTGCGAAGGCGATCGGCCTCGTGATCCCGGAGCTCAAGGGCAAGCTCGACGGCTCCGCCGTCCGGGTGCCGACCCCGAACGTCTCGCTCGTCGTCCTGATCGCGCAGCTCGCCAAGTCGACGACGGCCGAGGCGGTGAACGCCGCGCTGAAGGCGGCGTCCGAGGGTGCGCTGAAGGGCGTCATGGGCTTCGAAGAGCGCCCGCTCGTCTCGAGCGACTTCATCGGCACCACCACGAGCAGCATCGTCGACGCCGCGCTCACCAACGTGGTGGGCGGCGACCTCCTCCAGGTCCAGGCCTGGTACGACAACGAGTGGGGCTTCAGCGCTCGCATGCTCGACCTCACGAAGCTCGTCGCGTCGAAGGGCTGAGCCGATGCTGGAGGGGATCAAGTCGGTCCGCGACCTCGACGTCGAGGGCCGCCGCGTCTTCGTGCGCGTCGACTTCAACGTCCCGCTCGACGGCCAGACGGTCACCGACGACACGCGCATCGTCGCGTCGCTGCCCACGATCCGGCACGTGATGGAGCGTGGCGGGCGTCCCGTGCTCGCGAGCCACCTCGGGCGTCCCAAGGGCAAGCCCGTCCCCGAGCTCTCGCTCGAGCCGGCGGGCGCGCGCCTCGCGGAGCTCCTCGAGTGCGAGGTGCTCCTCGCCGACGACTGCATCGGCGACGGGCCCCGCAAGGTCGTCTCGGATCTGCGCGACGGTCAGATCGCGCTCCTCCAGAACCTCCGCTACCACGACGCAGAGGAGGAGAACGACGAGGCGTTCGCCAAGGAGCTGGCGCGCCTCGCCGAGGTCTACGTGAACGACGCGTTCGGGGCGGCGCACCGCGCGCACGCCTCCGTCGAGGCGCTCCCGAAGCTGATGCGCGAGCGCGGCGCGGGCTTCCTCATGGAGGCCGAGCTCGCCGCCCTCGGCCAGCTCGCCACGGGCACACCGAAGAAGCCCTACGTCGCGGTGCTCGGCGGCGCGAAGGTCTCGGACAAGATCGGCGTCATCGAGGCGCTCATGACCAAGGTCGACACCCTCGTCATCGGCGGCGCGATGGCGAACACCTTCCTCGCGGCGCAGGGGCGCGCGCTCGGCAAGAGCCTCGTCGAGGAGGACAAGCTGCCGCTCGCGCGGACGCTGCTCGCGCGCGCCGAGGAGCGCGGGACGGCGCTCCTGCTCCCGATCGACGTGGTCGTCGCGTCGTCGCTGAAGGCGACGAGCGGGCGCGTCGTCGCCGTCACCGAGATCGGCCCCGACGACATGGCGCTCGACATCGGGCCAAAGAGCCTGGAGCGCTTCGCGGAGGCGCTGCGCGACGCGCGCTCGGTGCTCTGGAACGGGCCGATGGGGTTGTTCGAGAACGCCGCGTTCGCGGCGGGCACCCTGGGCGTGGCCGAGGCGATCGCAGCCGCGCAGGGCTTCACCGTGGTCGGCGGTGGCGACAGCGTGGCCGCGATCCAGCAGGCGGGCATGGCGGATCGCTTCGACCACGTGTCGACGGGCGGCGGCGCCTCCCTCGAGCTCCTCGAGGGGCGCAAGCTCCCCGGCGTCGAGGCGCTCCGCACATGAGGCGACCCCTCGTCGCGGGGAACTGGAAGCTGCATCGGACGGTGTCCGAGTCGGTCGCGCTCGCCCGCTCGGTCCTCTACAAGTTGCCGCGCGAAGGGCGCGCCGAGGTGATGGTCGCGCCGGTGTTCACCGCGCTCCACGCCGTGAACGAGTCCCTCGGCGAGAACACCCGGATCGGGCTCGCCGCCCAGACCTGCTACTGGGAGGACGAGGGGGCGTTCACGGGCGAGGTGAGCCCCGCGCTGCTCAAGGACGTGGGCTGCGAGGCGGTGATCGTCGGGCACTCCGAGCGCCGACAGCTCTTCGGCGAGACCGACGAGACCGTCCGGCGGAAGGTCGGCGCGTGCCTCTCGCACCGGCTCACCCCGATCGTCTGCATCGGGGAGACGCTCGAGCAGCGCGAGGCGCTCGAGACCGAGCGCGTGGTGCTCGGCCAGCTCGACGCCGCGCTCGAGGGGCTCGACGCGGGCAGCGTGCGCCGGCTCGTGATCGCCTACGAGCCGGTGTGGGCGATCGGCACCGGCCGGACCGCGAAGCCCGAGGACGCGCAGGCGGTTCACGCGGCGATCCGCGCGCGCGTGGCGGACCGCGTCTCGCCGGAGGTCGCGGGCGCGCTCCGCATCCTCTACGGCGGCAGCGTGAAGGCGAGCAACGCCGCGGAGCTCCTCGCGCAGCCGGACATCGACGGCGCCCTCGTCGGAGGCGCGTCGCTGGACGCCGAGTCCTTCGCCGCGATCGTCGCGGCAGCAGGCTGACGGGGCCCGCGAGAACCGTTTGCAAGGTTTGCGGGTTGGGCTAGGGTCCCGAGCCTCGCCATGTGGTTCACACTCGTCTCGATCGTCTACGTGATCATCTGCGCGTTCCTGATCGCGGTCGTTCTGCTCCAGCAGGGCAAGGGCGGGGGCATGGGCTCCGCGCTCGGCGGCGGCGGGAGCAGCAACACGGTCTTCGGGGGCGCCGGCGCCGGGAACTTCCTCACGCGCCTGACCGCGATCGCGGCGACGCTCTTCATGGTCCTGTCGGCCGTGCTCGCGTACATGTCGACGAGCAGCCGGCGCGCCCTCGAGGCCCTCGAGGAGATCGCGGCGGAGGAGACCGAGGACGCGGCCGAGGCGGCCGGCGCGGACGAGGCAGCCGGCGACGAGGCAGCCGGCGACGAGGCCGCGGATCCGCCCGAGACCACGGAAGACGCCATCGATCGCGAGGCCGACGAGGCCCTGGACGCGCTCGAAGAAGAGCTCGGCGGAGGCGCGGCGGAGCCGCCCTCCGGCGAGGAGGCTCCCGTCCCGACGGAAGAGCCGACCGCCGAGGAGCCGCCGACCGAGGAGCCCCCGGCAGAGGAGCCCCCGGCCGTCGAGGCGCCCCCTCCCGCGGCGCCCGAGGCCGCCACCCCGCGCCCGCGACCCCGCCGCCCGCGCCCGGCTCCCAGCGGCGACGACGCTCCGGCGGAGGCGCCCGCGCCCGCCGAGGCGCCCGCGCCCGCCGAGGCGCCCGCGCCCGCCGGCGACGAGGCGCCCGAGTGATCCGCAAGTAGTCTTGCGATCCTCGGAGGGAGGGGCGCGCGCAGCGCCCCTCGGAGACTCAGAGGGTGTCGATAAGTCGATCGAGCCAGGCCGGCGCGCAGCGCCGGCAGTCGGCCGAGGGGGTCCCCACGCGGGGCGTGGGGAGCGAACGCGCGCAAGCGGGGGCGGTGTGGG
>JAYRVK010000765.1:0-2393 GCA_041918555.1 Sandaracinaceae bacterium | reverse complement strand
GGTCGTGACGATGGTGCCGCTCGCGATGAACGAGTCGGCCACGCGCACCGCCTGCTCGAGGAGGCCGCCCGGGTCGTCGCGTAGATCGAGCACGAGCCCGCGGAGGTTCTGCCGGTGGAGCTGCGCGAGCGCGCGGCGCATGTCCTCGTGCGTGTTGCCTTGGAAGTTCTTGATCCGGATGTAGCCGATGCCGTCGGCGAGCATCCGGCTCTCGACGGACTCGATGTGGATCACCGCGCGCGTGAGGTCGAAGCGCCGCGGACGGGTCCAGCCGCCGTCGCCCTCGCGCACGACGTAGATCGAGACCTGCGAGCCGGGCGGCCCGCGGAGCCGGTTCACGGCCTCGCTGAGCGGCATGTTGAGCGTGGACTCGTCGTTGATGTTGACGATGCGGTCCATGCGCCGGAGGCCCGCGCGCCCGGCGGGCGTGCCCTCCATCGGCCGGATGATCGTGAGCTGCCCGTCGCGGATCGAGATGACGATGCCGAGCCCCCCGAACTCGCCGCGGGTGCTCATCCGCATCTCCTCGTAGACCTCCGGCGTCAGGAGCACCGAGTGCGGATCGAGGGTGCGCAGCATCCCGTTGATCGCGGCGTACTCGATGTCGCGGAGCTCGACGTCCTCCCCCTGCAAGTTCTCTTGCACGAAGCCGAAGACGTCGCGGAAGCGCGAGGAGAGGGTCCACGGGCTGTCGACGTCGTCGACGCGGAAGCGCGCCTGGCGGTTGTCGACGTGCAGGGTGACGTGGCTCTGCCCCTCCTCGTACTCGACGAGGACGGGCGCGACCTGGCGCTGCACGGCGTTGAGGCCGGCGAGGAACATGTGGCGCGGGTTGATCCGCTCGGGCTCCACGTAGTGGTTCTTCACGTGGAGGATCACGCGGTTCATCACCCGCAGCTCGGTCAGGTCGTAGGCGCCCTCGGACCGCACCTCCTGCGCCTGGGCGGAGCCGTCGATGTTGAAGTCGAGCCCGTTGCGCTGGGGCCAGAAGTAGGTGAGCCCGAACGCGAGGCCGACGGCGGCGAGCGCGAGGAGGGGCTTCCAGTACGGAGTGCCGCGGCGAGCGCGGGGCGAGGGAGGCTGTTCGTTCATGCCGGGAAAGACCTTCTCCGCACGGGAGTATAGTTCGCTCGCCCCCTCCGACCATGAGCGATGACGCCGACTTGGCCGAGCCGAAGCTGCGGCCCAGCGTACGCCCCTGGCTGATCGCCGGCGTGGTGAACCTCGTCGTCGCGACGGTGCTGCTCGGGATCCCCTACCGGCGCGGCCCCGAGCGGGCCGCCGAGGTGCCCGCGCGCTGGGCCGCGTTCGCGGCGTGCTTCTACGACGCGGCGCCGCTCGATCGCCCGGGCCTCGGGCTGCCGCCGGGGGAGCGGGCGCGCTACGCGTCGCTCGTCGTCTCGGGCCCGTCGGACTGGCCCGCGCGCTGCCGGCCCGCCCTCGACGCGATCCCGCCCGAGGAGTCGACGTTCCTCTTCCCGAACGTGAAGGACGCCGAGGCGCAGCTCCGCGCGACGGTCGCGCTGATGGGGACCGAGCTCGAGACGCTCGCGGCGCGCCGCGCGGCGGGCGATCGGCACGTCTCGGATCGCCCCGCGCAGGCGATGCAGCGCCTGCGGGGCGCGCTCGCCGAGCTCGGCCTCGCGAGCGGGGTCGCCGGCCTCGACGCCGGCCGCGACGCGGTGGCGCTGCCCGACGAGCCGGGGCTCCCGGTCGCGTCGATCGTCCCGCTCCGGGTCTCGGAGGGGGGCGCGTGGTCGATCGCGGTGCGGGACGGGGCCATCCTCGCCCGCACCCTCGACACCCGCTCGGTGGTCGCGGTCCGCGTCTCCGACGAGGGCGTGGAGCAGCTCGTCACGCGGCGGCCCTCGATCGTGAACGGCCTCCTGAGCGCGGGGGATCGGACGTGGGCCCTGTTCGCGACGCCGGCCGCGACCTGCGCGCAGGCACCCGATCGCTGCGAGCGGCGCTCCACGGGCCTCGCCGCGTTCGTCGAGGATCGGCAGACGCTCGAGCCGATGATGTGGCTCGCCGCGCACCCGCTCGCGAGCGCGACGCGCAGCGTCCACGTCGCGGACCTCGTCGCGCACGTCCTCGGGCCCGAGGGCGCGGGCGCGCGCGTGATGCGCTTCGAGCTCGTCGAGCCCACCGTCCGCGCGCTCGGCGAGGTGCGCGAGCCGCCGCGCCTCACGGCGGTGACGACGTGGGACGTCACCGCGACCGAGGACAGCGCGCTCGCGTGGATCGAGGGCCGGCCGCCGCGGCTCGTCCACGCGCGCGAGGGGCGGGCGGCGATCCTCACGCTCGCGCCCGACGCGCTCGAGGTGCCCTTCGATCCGCCGCCCGGTCTCGCGCCGCAGGTCGCGGCGTGCGGGGCGTGGATCGCGCTCGCC
>JAYRVK010000764.1:0-11911 GCA_041918555.1 Sandaracinaceae bacterium | reverse complement strand
TGCGGCCGCGAGCGATGCCGAATTGGTAAATCCTCGATCTCCGTCGTCAAGCCACCTCAGCCGCTCTCGCTGCACTCCCGGGACCAAGCGAGCAGCGACTGGCTCTCGCGCCAGGTCCAGTTGAAGCCGTACATGATGTCGACCGTCGCGAGGTCGCCGCCGACGCGGGCCTCGACGACCATGAGGTCGCAGGTCAAGCCGATCGCGTCGTCTCCCTCGCAGCGATGCGAGACCGGCGGCGTGCGCACGGTGTCGAGCGCGACGACCCGTCCGGCCTCGTCGAGGAACGCACCCACGAGGCGCCCGCTCGGGTGGAGCTCCTCCCACGGGCCCGGGGCGTCTCCATCGACGCGGCGGACGCCGACCCACGTACGCACGTCCTCGTCTTCCCGGGAGCACTCGTGCATCCCTTCGAGGTACGAGTGGAGCTCGAGGACCAGCAACTCCTCTTGCTCGGTGCGGAGTACCGACCGCCGGACCCTGCGACGCAGGCGCGCGCCTCGCTGCGCGGCGGTCTCCTCCTCGGTCGGCCCCGGAAAGGGCGGCTCCGCCCGTGCGAGGGCCTCGAGCAACGGGTCGTCGAGCGGCCCTCGGCGCGGGAGGGTCTCGATCCGCGCGGTGGGGCGCCGGTAGCGGAGCCAGGCCGGGACCTCGCAGTCGGCGAGCGCGATCGCGGCGAGCTCGCGGCCGCAGCCGCCGAACCGATGGCCGACGATCTGGAAGCCCGGGCTCCACCAGAGGCCCGCCGCTTCGCCGAGCCGTGGCTCGCAGGGCCCCGAGGGCCCGATCACGCGCACGTGGGACCACGCGGGCCGGAGCTCGCGCCAGAATCGGAAGGGGACGGCGGCGTTCGGGTCGTCGACGAAGTCGATCCCACGACCGTGGGGCATGTGCCGCAGGAGCGCCCCGTCGCGCTGGCCGAGGATCGTGCAGCCGAACAGCGTCGAGTCGATCCTCGGGCTGGCGGGCACCGACGCCTCGGGGGTCGCGGCGGTGCCCAGCTCGAGTGGAGAGCTCGCGGAGCCGACCTCGACCTCGGCGGTGGCGGTCGACGTCGTCGCGCCGGCGGCGGGCTCCTCGCGCGTGCTCTGGGCGTGCTCGGTGGACGGCGGCGTGGGGTGGCACGCGACCGCCAGCGCGGCGAGCACGCAGGGACCGAGCGTGCGCCTCACCGATCGGAGCCCGCGAAGTTCTGCGTCCAGAGCGGCTCCTCGGAGGGGCTGTAGGCGAGGCCGACGCCGAGGAAGTGGTAGCGCGGGTTCATGATGTTGCGGCAGTGGCCGTCGCTCGACATCCAGGCGGCGACGACCTCTTCGGGCGTGCTCTGCCCGCGCGCGATGTTCTCCCCGACGAACGAGCCGCGGAAGCCGACCTCGGCGACGCGCTCGCCGGGCCCGCGGCCCTCGGGGTCGGTGTGATCGAAGAAGCCGTTCTCGGCCATGTTCGTGCTGTGGAGCCGCGCCGCGAGCCGCAGGAGCGGCTCCATCGTGAGGGGCTCCGCGGGCCCGAATTCCTCGCCTCCGCAGACCGCGCCCATCGCGCATGCGGTTCGTCTCCTCGAGCACGCCCCACTCGAAGGTGGTCCACGCGCTCGGCCACTCGTCGTTCGGATCGGCGCAGCGCGCGGTGAAGCAGTCGTCGTCGTCGCAGTCCGCGCCGCCGTCCTCGTCGTCGTCGACGCCGTTCTCGCACTCGGTCTCGAAGCCACCGACGCTCAGCACGTAGTCGCCGACCGCGTCGACGTTCGCGCCCTCGATCACGAGCGTCACGGTCTGGCACTCCGCGACGTTGGCGATGATCTCGGAGTGCGTCACGCCCTCGTCGAGGTCGTCGCTGCACGCGAGCTCGCGGCCCGCGCAGCTCCCTTGCCGGAGCGAGAGCACGGTGTCGATCGCGGAGCCCTCGGTCGTGAAGCGGAAGCGGCCCGACCACGGCGCGGTCCACCGGAACGCGGCGTCCTCGATGGTCACGCCGCCGCCCGGCGTGCACCCGGTGTCGGTGTAGCCGTCGCTCATGCCGACCGTGCTGCCGCGGCGCTGGTACGGGTAGACCCCGCCGACGTCGATCGCGCACTCGATCGGATCGCGGGGCGGGCAGTGCGTGGCGCGATCGATCATCGGCAGGTCGTCGAAGGGACGATCGGCGTCGCAGCCCACGAGGCCGATGGAGAGAGCGAGGAGGAGGGTCCGCCGCACGACGGCGAAGCGTAGGCGCCCGGATTCACGGGCTCAAGTGCGCGCAGCGCGGATCGCCGACGATCGCCCGCTGCCGCGAGCGCGTGGGCCGGATCGCCTCCATCGCGTGCCACATCGCGCGCGTCCCGACGAAGATGTCGACGTGATCGCCGTCGATCGCCGCGCCCACGTCGTCGGCGCGGAAGCACCCGTCGTGCGTGAAGCCGCCCAGGCCGTCGACCGCGGGGATCGCGAGACCGTCCCACGCCGCCGAGTACACGACCTCGCCGCTCGGGATCACCGCGCGGTCGGTGGCCCACGACACGAACGGCGCGAGCGCGTTCTCGCGGCTCCCGAGGCCCCAGCCGCGCGCCGCGTCGAGCTCGCGCCAGCACACCCGCGCGCCGTTCGGGCAGCGGGCTGCACAATCGCAAGCCTCGTCGACGTTGATCCCGCGCCCGTCGCGCAGGCGCGCGGTGCCCTCGACGCACGCGGCCGCGTAGAAATCGGCGGAGACCGTGGCGATCGGGCGGCAGCTCGCGTCGCGGACCGCGGTGTCCGGCGCGCCCGCGTGGTCGGTCTCGGAGGCGACGTAGTAGTAGGTGCTCCACACGGGGCGGCCGGCGGGTGCGGCCGGTGAGTCCGCCGGCTCGGAGCGATCCTGGGCGCGAGAGGTCCCGCAGGCCGCCGCGAAGAGCAGCCCGCACGCGAAGACGTGGCGGCGCATTCGAGGGGCGACGGCAAGGGGTGCGCCGCGGCGAGGACGTGCGGAACGAGGCGAGGGTGGGGAGCCGTCGTGTTCGGAGGTACACGGCGCTGCGGTCCGATGGACACGCGCGACCGATCACCCCGAGCCCGCGAGCCTCCAGCCGGCCGCGCGCAGCGGCGCGAAGAGCTCGCGTCCTCGCGATCCTCGGCGCCGCCATCGCGATCCCGCGCAGCGCGTGCGCGTCGAGAGCCTTCGCGGGGGAGGACGCCTCCGATCGGATGTGCGAGCACGATTCGGGGGATCGATCGGGGGCTCGCTTCGAATCGCCGGGAGGCGAGGAGAGCGGGAGGCGAGGAGAGTGCGTCCGCTGCGCGGACGCGTGGGAATGCCGAACGATCGGAAGGTGGGGAGAGCGAGAAGGAGCGCGCGCCCGCTGCGCGGCCGCGCGAGCAGGATCCGCGAATTCCCTTCTCGACTTCTCGTCTTCCGATCTTTCGGCGCAGCTGGCGCGAGCGAGAGGTGCGCATCGCGCCCCTGGAGGGGCACGCTGTGCACCTCGCCGCGCCCGCGCTGCGCGCGCTCTCTCCTCGCCTCTCGGTCTCCTCCCGCGGGTTACGCCCGGCGTCGGGTGCGGCTACCCTCTGCGCATGGTCGCGTTCTACGGGTTCGTCGCCGCCGCCGCGCTCTGGGGTCTGCTCAACGTGGTGTTCGCGTTCGTCGAGCCCCCCGGTCCCCTCGCGCGGCTGTTCCGCGTGCCGGCGATCTTCGTGTTCCTGCCCGAGCGCTGGGTGATGCCGGCCGGGCGGCTCTTCGTGGCCCTCTGCTGCTTCTTCGTGGCGGGGATGATGGTCTGGAGGATCGGGATCCCCTGATCGATCCGCGCGCCGCGCAACGTGTGTTGCTCGCCGCCGACCCCCGGGCGATGCTCCGGCGCGGAGGCGATCGACATGGGCTTCATCGAGGACGTGTTCGAGCACGGGCGCGGCCAGCGGCACGCGCGGGTGAGGGACGTCGAGCAGATCGTCGCGGCGGCGCAGGGCGACGCGGCCCAATCCTGGGCGCACCTCCAGACCGTACAGGGCCACGCGGATCGACTGCAGCGCGCGGTCGATCGCCTCCAGCTCGTCTGCAACGCGTTCGCGCAGGTCCTCGAGCAGAAGGGCCTCGCGAGCCGCGAGGAGCTCGAGCTCCTGATCCAGCAAATCGACTTGCTCGATGGCGTCGAGGACGGAAAGGCCGGGCAGGCCCTGCGCGAGGCGCCGCGGTGCCGCACCTGCAGCCACTTCGTGAACCCGGCGCGCGAGGAGTGCATCTACTGCGGCTCGCCGATCGCGCGGAGCGCGGCCGCCGAGGGGAGCCCCTACCGAGGCGGACCCGCTGCGGCCGCCGCGCCGAAGCAGGAGCGGCTCGTCACGTGCTCGGCGTGCGCCGCGCGCGTGCCGCAGTCCCAGACGTTCTTCACCGACGAGGGCGCGCTCGTGTGCGCGAGCTGTCGGCCCGAGGGGTGACGGGTCGGGCGCACACCGAATTCGGTGATAGGATGGTGCGATGGATACGTCCAAGGACTTCGAGCCCGTCACCACGTTGAAGCGAGATGCGGCCGCGCTCATCGAGCGCGCTCGCAAACGCTCCGCGCCCATCGTGATCACGCAGAACGGGAAGCCGACGGCGGTGCTGCAGGATGTCGAGTCGTTCGAGCGTCAGCGAAAGGCGATCATGCTCCTCAAGCTCGTCGCCCAGGGCGCGACCGATCACGAGCGCGGGCGCACCGTGAGCCACACCGAGGTCGACGAACGCATCAAAGAGCGTCTCCGCGCTCGGCGTGAGGAGTGAGGCCTCGGTGCGCGTGCTCTGGTCCGAGGCCGCGCTCCGGGACTACGAGGCGATCATCGATTTCGTGGCCGACCAGGATGGGCTGGGTCACGCGGAGCGCCTCCATCGCAAGCTCCACCCGGCCATCGAGCGCCTCGTGGACGCGCCCACCCGCTGTCGTGTCGTTCCGGAGCTGCGAGCGCTCGGCGTGTCGGACTACCGCGAGCTCATCGTGCGGCCCTATCGCATCCCGTTCCTCGTTCGTGGTGAGGAAGTGCGCATCGTCGCCGTGCTCGATGGCCGTCGAGAGCTCGAGGAGGTGCTCCTCCGTCGCCTGACGGAGTCCTGACGCCCGCGCTCGCGTGCGGGCGCTCTCGTGTCCGGGCGCCGATGGCGATCGGTCCGTCGCGACGACCCGATCGACGGATCACGGCAGCACGCCGGCGCGCCGCAGGTGGCGCTCGATCCGCTCCCAGTAGTCCGAGCCCGGCGGGGGCAGGTCGTTGTGCCCGCTGTCGTAGAGCACGAGCTCCGCGCCGGGGTGCGCCGCCGCGAGGCGGCGGCCGTGCGCGGTCGGGATCACCTCGTCGCGCACGCCGTGCATCACGAGGAGCGGCCCGCGGTAGCGCTCCACCACGGACAAGCAAGGAAACTTGTCGGCGATCAGGACCCGCGGGATCCACTGCTCGGCCGCGACGTCGGGCACGCTCGTGAAGGTGCTCTCGAGGATGAGCGCGCGCGGGGGGTGCCGGTCCACCAGCGTGGTGACCGCGCCGCCGCCGAGGCTGCGGCCGTGGTAGACGAGGCGCCCCGCGTCGACGCGGGGGTCCGCGACGAGGCGCGCGTGGAAGGCCTCGAGATCCGCCCGGATCCGTCGCTCCGTCGGGTCGCCTGCGCTCCGGCCGTAGCCGCGGTACTCCGGCAGGAACACGCTCACCCCGAGCGCGCGGTAGCGCGCGAGCATCGCGGGCCAGTGATCGATCAGCTCGCCGTTGCCGTGCGCGAAGATCACCGCGGGGCCCGGGCGCGCGGCGTCGACGCCGTCGCCCGGGAGGAGCCACGCCTCGACGGGGCCCTGGTCGCTCTCGACCCACACCTCCTCGAGGCCCGGCGTGGCGCGCGCCGCGGGGTCCTCTCGCGGGAAGCTCCGCGGGAACAGGACCAAGCGCTGGATCCACGTGACGCCGATCACCGCCGCCACGATGACCGCGACCGCCACGAGCGACAAGCGCGCGCGCCGGTCTAGCTCGCGCGTCCCCGGATCCAGCTCGCCGCTCGCTGCCACAGCGCGGCGCTCCTCGGGCTCGTGACGAAGCCCATGTGGTCGGGGGCGTCGGGGCCCGTCAACACGACGTGCTCGGTACTCGCGCACGGCATCAGGCCGACGAAGCGCCCGACCGACTCGGGGTGCCCGAAGAGGCGGTCGTTGGCGCTCGAGAACGCCAGCACGTCGACGCGCGCGCGCCCCAGGGCGGCCTCGTAGTCGAGCTCCCCGTGGCCGAGCCGATCCGCGCGCCACATCGCGAGGAACTGTCGCACGTACGGCTCCGCGAGGGGCACGCGCCCCACGCCGAAGGGCACGGGATCGAAGTACCCGCGGGCGCGCGTCACCGCGAACCACGCCGCGAGCGTCCCGCCCTTCAGCGCGCGCAGGCCCGCCGAGGGTTCGAGGTGCGGCGCCCAGAGGTTCGGCGCGAACGCGACGATCGCGTCCGGCGCGCGCTCCGGGGAGAGCCCCGCCGCGATCATCGCGGCGTGCCCGATCAGGCTGTGGCCCACGATCACCACGGGTCGGCCTCGGGCGATCGCGCGGCCGTGCGCGACGAGCGCCGGCGCGTCGAGGCGCACGAAGTCGTCGTAGGAGAAGCGTCCTCCGTCGGCCGCGCTCGGTCCGCTCTCGCCGTGGCCGCGCGCGTCGAGCCAGCTCACGTCGAGGCCGGCCGCGTGGAGCGCGCTCGCGAGGCCCGCGCCCGCGGGGCGATCGAGGGTGCGGCGATCCACCATCATCGCGTGGCCGAGCACCGCGACCGCGGGCGCGTCCTCGTGCACGAGGCGCTCGCCGCGCAGCGTCCAGCCGTCCTCGGTCGCCGCGCGGATCGCCACCGCGCCGTCGGTGTACACCGGCACCGGGCCGAGGATACGCTGCCGGCCGCCTTGCTACCCCGTCACCACCTCGTCGCGCTCGGCTTCGCCCTCGCGCTCGCGCTCCCCTCGTGCGGCGGCGGCGGCGGCGGCATCCGGCCGCGCTACCACGCCGCGACCGGCTCCGCGCTCCGCTACCACACCGTGCTGCGCACGCTCCCCGCCGGTCGCCCCGGCCGGACGATCAGCGCGGCGTCGACCGTCGCGGTGCGCCGCGGCGCGTCGGGCTACGACGTGACCGTGACGTGGGCGCCCGTCCACGTCGCGGGCGAAGGGAACAGCCTCGTCGAGGCGCGCGGCGAGGCCCGCGCGAGCTTCGCGCGCGACGAGCGGCTGCGCATCGAGGGCGCGCCGCGGGTCGAGGGCGAGATCGAGGCGGCGCACGAGCTGGCGCGGCTCCTCGCCGAGGAGCTCGTGCTCCCGGACGCGGAGCTCGCGGTCGGCGACACGTGGCCGCTGCCGGCCATCGAGCGCGCGGCGCGCGGCGCGCGCGTGTCGATCGAGCGGACCGCTCGCCTCGCGTCGGTCGACGACGGCGTGGCGCGCGTCGAGGTCGCGGGCGCGAGCGCGGGGACGACCCTCGACTCCGGCGGCGTCTCGGTCGCGGTCGAGGCCACCGTCGCGCAGCTCTTCCGCGTGCGCGTCGCCGACGCGGTGCTCGTGGAGATGGAGAGCCACGTGGAGATCGCGCTGAGCACGCCGGTCGGCCGGGCCGTCGATCGCGAGGAGGCGCACGTGACGCGCGTGCTCGGGACGGCGCCCCCCCCCGAGCCGCACGGCTTCGCCCCCGGCCACCACCCCTCGACCTGCGAGCAGCGCCTGCGCGCGATGGGGCAGCGCTTCGAGCGCACGCCGCGCGCGATCGACTTCGATCGCTGGGCCGCGATCGACGTCGCGGCGCCGGTGCGCCCGAGCGGCCAGCCGATCGACGAGCCGGGCCCGATCCTCGTCGGCACCGACGAGGAGACGCTGCTCGGCGCCGCGGCGGCCTCCGACGTGACGCACACCGTGACGGTCTACGTGGTCGCGCCGACCGCGGTGAGCGACGGCGATCTCCGGGGGTGGCTCGAGGGCGTGATCGCGCCGGGGATCGAGCTCCGCCGCGTCGTGTCGGGGCAGGTCCACCCGCCCTCGCCCGAGCCGTCGCCCGAGGTGATCGCGCTCGATCGCCAGATGCACGAGGCGCACTCCATCGATCCGTGGCGCGCCGAGGTCCGCTCGCTCGTCGCGATCTGCGAAGAGGCGGTCGAGGCGTTCGAGGTGGCCGAGGCCGCCGAGCCCGCGGAGCGCGCGACGACGATGCGTCAAGGTCTCTTGCGGGCGTTCACGCGGTGCGGGTGTGAGGCGACCGACCTCGCGCGGCTCGAGCGCACGCTCGACCTGCGCCTCGGCGGGCCCGAGCTCGGCTGGGAGCCCGTCACCCCTTGAAAACGGAGAGGGCCGCGGCACCATGCCGCGGCCCTCGCTTCGATGGGTGTGTTGGGTAAGGTAAGTGGACGTTCGCTCAGCGGACCACGACGGCCCAGCTGTCGAGGGTACCCGTGTCGACCGCCGCGGTGTCGGTCACGCGCAGGGTCCACGTGCCGGTCGGGTTGCCCGTGAAGGCGTCGCCGGTCGCGTCGAGCGTGAAGGTCTGGCGGAGGTTGTCCGCGCCGCCGCCCGCCTGGTCGTGCAGCTTCCAGGTGCGGCCGTCGTGCTCGACGGTCACGGTCAGGTCACCGACGTAGGTGTGGGTGATGGCCACTTCGATGGAGACGGTGCCGGAGGTCACGCCCGTGACGTTCGCGGTGCCGCTGATGCCCGTGGTGTTGTTGTCCGGGATCGCCTGGCCCGCGGTGCCCGCGAAGCGGCGCGCGGTGTCGGTCGGGGGCGGGGTCGGGGTGCCGCCGGACGCGCCGACCGCGAGGCTCCAGCTCGTCAGCGTGCCGACGTCCTGGCCCGCGTGGTCGGAGACGCGCAGGGTCCACGCACCGTTCGCCGCGGCGCCCTCGAAGCCGACGACGTTGAACGTGCGGCGGATGTTGTCGGCGCTGCCGCCCTCGCGGTTGTGCAGGGTGCGCGACACGCCGCCGTGCTCGAGGACGACCATCAGGTCGCCGATGTACGGGTGGGTGATGTCGACGGTCACGCTCACGTTCGCGACGACGCCGGTGCCCGTGATGTTCGCGACGCTCGAGATGCCCGCCGGCGCGTTGTCCGGCACGGCCACGTTGCCCTGGCCCGACGCGGTGAGGCTGCTGCCGCCGCCGGGGGTGGTCGGCTCCGCGCGGCTCATCGTCACGAGGTTGCGGAGATCGGTGATGCTGAGGTTCGGGACGGCGCTGCGGGTGATGCGGCGCGGGTTCCACAGGAAGTCCGGGTGGCGCATGCGGCTCGCGCTGAGCCACTCGCCGCCGAGGATGCGGTCCTGCGCGTCGACCTCGAGGATGTACTCGTAGTGGTCCTGACGCGTGTAGCGCGAGGTCTCGTTCGGGGTCGTCGACGCGTGCGACTCGGTGATCCAGCTGACCGACGCGTTCACGCGGTAGAGCTTCACGGCGTCGGGGTTGAGCGTGTAGGTCGAGCCGGTGAGGCCGAGCGCCTGGTTGGCCTGCGCCACCGAGATCTCCTCCTGGCGCGTGATCTCGTAGCCGACGACCGGCTGGTTCCACACCTCGTAGTCGTACGTGCGGTCGAACGCGAAGCCGCGGTGCCGGAGGCCGAGGTAGTTCGTCAGGATGACGTGCATCGACCCGGGGTTGCTGTCGCGGCACTCGACGTCGATCGCGCGGCCCTGCGCGTCACGCTCGACGGTGGTCTCGCCCGAGCCCGCGTTGCAGCGCCCGCCGATCATGTCGGCGGCGGTGCGGTTGTAGGCCGCGATGAGGAGCGCCTCGATGTCGCCCACTTCGAAGCGGACGCCGTTGTAGGTGACGGCGCGGAGCGGACGGTCCTCGAGGAGCGCCGCAGGGACCCACGCGTGGCAGAGGCCCCACCACGTCTCGACCGGCCACTCGTCCGAGCCCGTCGGGCCGCCGTTGTTGCGGACCGCGAGGTCGCGGTCGGCGCGGTTGCCCATGTTGTCCGAGACGTAGCGCGCGAGCGGGCCGAGCTGCGTGTAGTAGCTCGTGTCCCAGCCGGTCCCGGGGACCGGGCTGTTGCGGTCGAAGGGACGCAGGGCCATGAAGCCGGCGGGCGGGGTCCAGCCGTTGAACGCCATGTCGTACTTCTCGGCGGGCGAGAGGTCGTTCATCGCGTCGCCCGTGTTCTGCCAGCGCACCGCGATCGAGTTCTCGTAGGTCGGCCAGTACGTCGACGGCCACGCCTCGCGCTCCGCCGTGCCGCTCGTCGGCAGGTCGCCGCGGTGGTAGTTGAACTCGCCCTCGAAGCGCGAGGGGTCGTTGGCAGCGTTCCAGCGGTCTTCCTTGCCGGAGCCGTCCTCTTCGCCCTTGTCGCCGGCCGCGCCTTCCATCGCGCAGCCGCCGAGCACCATGAGCAAGGCCAGCAGGCCGATCAGCTTCTTCGTAGTCGTTCCCATCGAAGTCCTCCGGGCGTCCACCTCTTCACGGCGCGTGCCACGCCGTCGCTCGCGAGAATGGGCCGAATTCGGGCTCGATTCGGGGGGCTGCTCCGGCTTCCAGCGGCTCGCAGTAGCCGGCTACGCGAGTGGCCGATCCGGTCCTGGACCGACGCTGTGCTGCGCGCTAGCACCGCGGCCACGGGCTTGCAGTACGCGGCGTCCAGGTGGGGCGCCGTACGCCCCGCCCTCGTACCTCGTGGGGTTGCCATGACCTGCGCTCGACTCTCTCTGTTCTCGGCTCTCTTGATCCTGATCGGCTGCGACGCGTCCGGGATGCGTCCGACGCCCGGAACCGTTGGGGGTGACCTCACGCTGAGGGAGGGCGGCGCGCCGCCCGACTCGGACGGCGGCGGTCCGGCGCCCGGCACCGACGGGGGGGGGCCGCTCCCCGGGACCGACGGCGGCACGCCCGCGACGGGCTCGCTGGCGCCCGGCTCGGCGTGCGACTGCGACTCCGAGTGCGAAGGCACGACCGCGAACCCGGGCCTCTGCGTGCAGGGCGTGTGCATGACGCGCGCGACCGGTGAGTGCTCCGCGGCGGGCTCTGCCGCGGAGTGCCCCGCGGGCTCGCGGTGCTGGGGGATCGACGGCGTGACCGGCGGGCTCTGCTGGCCCGACTGCGCGGCGCACAGCTGCGCGGGGACGTGCGACGCGGACGGCTCGTGCGTGTTCTCCGACGCGACCGACTGCGACGAGTCTTGCTCGGAGGTGTGCACCGGCGCCGACGACGGCTGCCCGCCGAACTCGAGCCCCTCGAGCGACGGCATGGGCTGCGTCTGCGACGAGGGCTTCATGGTCAACGCGGATCGCACCGCGTGCGTGCGCGAGTGCACGATGGACTCCGACTGCGGCGGCGGGATGGTGTGCGTCGACAACTCGTGCCGCACCCCGCCGTGCACCGCGAGCTCCTGCCCGTCGGGGACGATCTGCGCGGCGAGCGGCGACTGCGTCGTCGACATCGGCATGCCCCCGACCGGCCCGCCGCCCGCGGGCTGCCGCGTCGGCTCGATGGGGATCCCGGACTGGCGCTGCAGCGGCAGCGACTGCGGGACGCTCGTGAGCTTCGATCCGCGCCGCGCCAGCGGCTACTGGGACTACCCGCTGAACGGCGAGACGGAGTCGAACCAGTACCGCTCGTTCGTGCGCCGCGACGTGATGATGCTCGTCCGCTACGCGACCGCGATGGTCGCGTGTCAGGCGGGTGGCTGGCCGGGCAACGGCGGGGACCTGGGCCTCGGGGACATGAGCGAGCGCACCGGCGCGATCCCGGGCACGAGCATCGGCTCGCCGGGCCACCCCGAGGGCACGCACGTGGACGGGCACGACATGGACATCGGCTACTACCAGACCGGCACCGCGAACAACCAGCTCCGCCCGGTGTGCCCGCACACGAGCGGCGGCGCGGACCAGTACCACTGCACCGGCGACCCGGTGAACCTCGACCCGTGGCGCACCGCGCTCTTCCTCGGGCACCTGCACGCGAGCCCGAACCTGCGCGTGATCGGCGTCGACGGC
>JAYRVK010000763.1:0-2892 GCA_041918555.1 Sandaracinaceae bacterium | reverse complement strand
GCGGGCGCGGGCGCGGGCGCGGGCGCGGGCGCGGAGGCGGAGGCGGAACCGGAGGCGGAAGTCGAACCGGAGGCCGAGCCCGCGTCGCCTCCTCCTCCCTACGGCGTGCGTCTCGGCACCGAGATCCTCGGCGCGGCCCTCGGGGCGCTCGCGGTCGGCGCGGTGGGCTTCGGGATCGGCGTGGCGTCGGTCGGCGCCGATCAGACGCCGGAGAGCGGGCGCCCGATCGAGGACGTGCTGCTGGGCGGGCTCGTCGGCGCCGCGATCGCGTGGCCGATCGGCGCGGCGTTCGGTGTGTGGCTCGGCGGTGAGGAGAACGGCGGGAGCGGGAACGCGGCGGGGCCCATCCTCGGCGCGCTGTTCGGCGCAGGCGCGGGCGTGGCCCTGGGCGCGATCCTCGGAGCGGCCACGGAGGACCTCGACGTCGGGCTCGCGACGGGCGGCGCGGTCGGCGGCGTCGCGACCCTCGTCGGGGCGGTGCTAGGCTACGAGCTCTCGTCTGGCCCGCACCCGGCGTCGGCCGAGGAGGCCGCGCGGCTGGTCCCGCTCGTCGCGCCGCGGGACGGCGGCCTGCTGCTCGGCGCGGCCGGCACCTTCTGACGCCGATCTGCGGTACAACCGCGCGATGTCCGGCGAGCCTGCGTTCATCGGCGTGCTCCGCGAGTCGCTCGAGGCCGAGGTCACGTCGTCGGTCGCGTCGGCCGCGCTCTTCGCCGCGCTCGGCGCGTGGGGGGCGCGCGTCCCGTCGACCTTCGTCGAGGTCGTCGATCTCGTGCGCGGGCCGCTCCGCGTCGAGCTCGCGGTCCGGCTCGGCGCGAACCGCGCGCGCGAGGTCGAGAAGCGCCTCGAGGATCGGCTCCGCCTCGCCGAGATGCCGACGGGGAGCCTGCACGCGGTCCCGCGCGGGGACGCGTTCGAAGACGTGCCGACGAGCGCCCTCCCGAAGCCCGACGGGCCGGTCGTCGTCCGCGTGCTCGCGGGCAGCACGCTCCTCGAGACCCTGCTCGTCGCGGCCCTCGGCCCGCGCCGCGTCGAGGTGTCGGCCGACGAGCCCGCCGTCCTCGTCCTCGACGCGAGCGATCCGCCCGCCTCGTGGGGCGCCGACCTCGAGCGCGCGGCCCACGCCGCCTCCCTGGTCTGCCTCTACGGGAGCGGGCTCCCTGCGGGGCGGGACGCCGCGGCGCGCCTCGCCTCGGCCAAGGTCGAGTTCGTCGGCCTCGACGCCGCGCACGGCGCGGTGTCCATCGTGGACCTCCTCCGATCGCGGGCCGGATGAGCCGCAAGCCTCGGCTGGAGCGAAGGCGCGAGATCCTCGCGGCGGCGCGCGACGCGTTCGTCGAGAAGGGCTTCGCCGCCGTCACCGTCGACGACATCGTGGCCAACGCCGAGGTCGCGCGCGGCACCTTCTACCTCTACTTCCGCGACAAGCGCGCGGTGTTCGAGGCGCTCGTCGACGAGTTCCTCGCGCGCATCGAGGCCTGCGTGCGCAGCATCGACCTCGCGCTCCCCGAGACGCCCGTCGAGCAGCTCCGCGCGAACATCCGCCGCGTCGTCGAGCTCGCGCTCGCGGAGCCCGCGATCGTGAAGCTCGCGCTCCACGACGCGACGGGCCTCGACCCCGAGCTCGACGAGAAGATGCACGGCTACTACGAGCGCCTCCGCGCGCTGATCGACGAGAGCCTCGGCCAAGGCCAGGTGCTCGGGATGGTGCGCGCAGGCGATCGGCGCGTGATGGTGGCGATCGGGCTCGGCGGCCTGAAGGAGGTCCTCGTCGACGCCGTCGCCGGGGACGTCGCGCCGGACGCCGAGCGCATCACCGAGGAGATCATGCGCTTCCTCGCGGGCGGGCTGCTCGCGCGCTGACCGCCATGACCGACCTCCTCGTCGAGACCCGCGGCCTCGAGAAGCGCTACGGCAAGGTCCGCGCGCTCGCTGGCCTCGATCTCTCCGTCGGGCCGGGCGAGGTCTACGGGTTCCTCGGCCGCAACGGCGCCGGCAAGTCGACCGCGATCCGGATCCTGATGGGGATCACCAAGCCCGACGCGGGCACCGTGCGCCTCTTCGGCGAGGCCGTGCGCGGCACGCCCGTGCACCTGCGCCAGAAGATCGGCTACGTCGCGCAGGAGCAGTCCTTCTACGACTGGATGACCGCAGGACGACTTGCGCGCTTCGTCTCTCGCTTCTACCCGACGTGGGACGACGCCACCTTCGCGCACCAGGCGCGCGCGCAGGAGCTCCCGCTCGATCGCAAGGTCGGCACCTTCTCGGGCGGGATGAAGATGAAGCTCGCCCTCGCCCTCGCGCTCGGGCACCGGCCGCCGCTCCTCATCCTCGACGAGCCGTCCGCGGGCCTCGATCCCGTCGCGCGGCGCGAGTTCCTCGAGCGCGTGCGCGAGGACGCGGAGCGCACGGGGCGCACCACGTTCTTCAGCACGCACCTCGTCGACGAGGTGGAGCTCGTCGCGGATCGCGTCGGGATCCTCGAGGACGGCCGCACGCGCTTCGAGGGCCCGGTGTCCCTCCTCGCCGCGCGCGTGCGGCAGGCGCTGGACCTGCCGGCCGAGGCGCCCGTGGCGCCCGGGGTCCGCTTGCTCTCGGATCGCGTGTTCCGCGGCCGGCGCCGCACGGTCTACGAGGCCGACGACCCCGCGGCGTTCGCGGCCCGTGTCGACGACCTGGCGCGGCGGCGGCCGCATTTGTGGCTGGCGACGGATGGGGCGGCGGTGGGGTGGGCAGACGGGTGGCTGGCGGCGAATGCGTTTCCGGTCGCATCGACGGGGGTGGGGGATGTGACGTTGGAGCGGTGGTATGTGACGACGCAACCATTCGAAGGGGTAAGGCCGGCAATCGGGCGAATGCCCGATGGATCGGATCCCGAGACCCAGCCCGTCG
>JAYRVK010000762.1:0-2131 GCA_041918555.1 Sandaracinaceae bacterium | reverse complement strand
GCCCGCCGCCTGCTCGGGCGCCATGTACGCGACCGTCCCGACGACGCCGCTGCCCGACCCGTCGCTCGAGTCGTGCGACTCGTGCACCAGCCCGAAGTCGAGGAGCACGACCGAGCCGTCGGGGCGGACGAGCACGTTCCTCGGCTTCACGTCGCGGTGGATGCGGCCGTTGTCGTGCAGGTGCCCGAGCCCCTCGGCGAGCTGCGCGAGCGCGCTGCGCAGCCGCGCCTCGTCGACGCGCGGGCGCTCGGCCCGCGGCGTCGCGGGCGGGGGGAGGGGAGGGGCCTCCGACGGAGGCGCGGGTGCGCTCCGATCGGGGGTCGGATCGGAGGACGAGCCCGGCGCGCCCGGCTTCCCGCTCCCGCGCACCCACGTGAGGAAGTCGACGCCCTCGACGAGGTCCATGGTGAAGAACCACAGGCCGCCCTCCTCGAAGAGCCCGCCGAGGGAAACGAGGTTTGCGTGCTGCAGGCCCTGCAGCGCCCGGAACTCGCGCTTGAAGCGCGCGAGCGCCTGCGCGTCGTGGCGGCGCAGGGTTTTGAGCGCGACCCGGGCGTCGAGCTCCGCGTCGTAGGCCTCGTAGACCTCGCCCATGCCGCCCGTGCCGAGGTGTCGGAGGATGCGGAACCGCTCCGAGACGAACGGCGCGTCGCCGGGCCGCGGGACGGTCGGCGCCGCACCGTCGCTCGAGTCCGTGCTCATCGGCGCGAACAGCCTATCAGAGGCCTACGATCGCGGGGCCGCGAGCCTGCGCCACGCGGCCGCGAAGGGCCGCCCGAGCTGGCCGAGGATCGTCTCGGGGAGATCCTCGCCGCTCCCGACCGCGGCGGGGGCCTCGCCGCGCGGGAGGTGGTAGGTGCCGAACGCGAGATCGACGAAGGAGAACATGCCAGCGTAGTTGCAGCCGCGCGCGCCCGCGCGATCGAGCGCGTGGTGCCAGCGGTGGAACGCGGGGGAGACGAAGACCCCGCGGAGCGGCCCGAAGTCCCAGGGCACGTTCAGGTGGGTCAAGAGGGTGTGCAAGAGGATGAACGGACCGAGCGCGAGGAAGATCTCCGGCGCGAGGCCGAGCGCGAGGATCGCGGTCCCGACGAAGAGGTTGTCGATCAGGTCGTCGAGCGGGTGCATGCGCGCGGCGGCGAGCGCGTCGAGCTCGACGGGCGAGTGGTGGACCGCGTGGAAGGACCAGCGGACGCCGCGGTGCCGGAGGCGGTGGCTGAAGTAGCCGACGACGTCGGCGACGAGGAGCGCGAGCGAGGCTTGGGCGGCGAGGGGGAGGGCTCCGAGCGGCGAGGCCGCGCGGATCGCATCGAGGAACGTCGCCGGAGGGGACGAAGTCGCGATCGCGATCACGCCGATCGTGCCGAGCGTCGCCGTGCGCGTGAGCGCGCCGGTGACGAGCGGCGTGACGATGAGCCAGTAGGCGACGTCGATGGCGCGGAGGCGCGGCGACGCCGCGGGGCGCTCGGGCCAGCGGCGCTCGGCGAGCGCGGCGAGCGGCGCGAGCACGGCGAGGCCGCCGTAGACGAGCGCGAGCGAGAGCACGCTCTGAGAGCGTAGCCTGCGTTCGCGAGAGTCGGGGGTGCGCCGCCGTGCGCGACGCGGCGCGAACGAGGTGCCATGCGCGACCCTCTGGGCCTGATCGCGAGGATCCCGCGCGCCGTCCTCGAGCGTCTCGAGGTCTTCCCCAGCACCCACGCGCGAACGCGCCACGCGACCCTTCAGCGCGTCGTCAGGATCGCGGCCCGGAGCTCGGTCGTGACGCCGGTCAAGCTCGAGCCGCTCGCAGCCCATCCTCGCCACGACGTCGTTGTCGAGGTCCCACCGGGCGTCGGGGCTGATCTCGCCCGCGTCGCCGCCGGCCGAGCCATGATGGTCCAGGCGCCGCGGCCAAGCGCCGGCCCCGGCAACCTATGGGCTCGCGAACACGGGCACCGCGTCCACGCCCTCGGCGAGCGCGGTGGTCGCGCCGCCCACCGTCACCTCCATCGCCGCGAGATCCACGCTCGCCGCGGCTCCGCCCGCGAGCGCGAGATCGACGCCGAGCGCGCCGCGCGCGCTCGCGGAGGCGACGGCGCCGTCGACCGAGAGGACGTGCACGAACGCGACCGTCCCGCCGCTCCGCGCGCGG
>JAYRVK010000761.1:0-7130 GCA_041918555.1 Sandaracinaceae bacterium | reverse complement strand
CGTCGAGCGCGAAGAGCTCGCGGTACCGGTCCGAGCGCGCGGTCGCCGCGCGCTGCTCGTCGCGCGAGGGGAGCCGGTGGTACTCGGGCACCGTCGAGTCGCGCACGTACCAGTACTCGTAGGGCATCGGCGCGTCCCGCGCGGTCGGCGGCAGCACCAGCGCCCCGCGGGCCGCGGCCTGCTCGACCTGCGTGGGCTCGTCCTTCCAGCCCTCGAGCGTCGGCTCCTCGATCGCGATCGCGGCCTCGCGCACCTCGAGCGCGTCGTCGTCGCACACGAAGCCGAGCGGGTGCACGCGGTACCACGCGCGGCAGCCCGGGCCGCGCGTCGCCTCGGCGCCGAGCCGCAGGCGCGCGCCGATGCGGAGCCAGCCGACGATCGCGGAGCCCTCGTCGGCGCGCGCGCGCATCGTGGTCGCGATCCCCGTGACCGCGGCGTGGCGCGGGTACTCCGCGTCGAGCCGCGCCGCCGCGCGCTCCTCCTCGGTCGCCTCCGGCGGCAGGGCCGCCTCGGCGCGGTCCGCGGCGCTCACCGGCTCCGCCGAGACCTCGGCGACCTCTCCGTCGCCGCCGCATCCGAGCGCGAGCGCCAGCGTGAGCGGCGTGATGATCCCGCGGGGGCGCATCGGCGATGCGTACCAGAGACCTCGCCCTCCGCAAGCGCGTCAGGGCTGGGTCTGGCAGGTCTCGCCGGTGCAGGAGCTCTCGCACGTCGCGGCGCCGCCGCACTGGAGCTGGCAGCCCTGCGTGCAGCCGGTGATGCGGCACACCCGCACGCCGCCGCCGCACTGGACCTGGCAGTCGTTGCCGGGGCAGTCGATGACGCACTCGTCCGAGCCGTCGCACTGCATCTGGCAGTCGCCGTCCGGGCACGCGTGATCGCAGCTCGCGCCCGCGGGGCAGGTGAAGTCGCAGGAGGCGGCGCCGCACTCGAAGGCGCAGCTGCCGGACTCGCAGCGGCAGTCGGCGCCGGTGCAGATCTGGCGGCCGCAGCCAGCCACCGCGAGGGCCGCGAGGAAGACGAGAGCCACCGAGGCGGAGATCCGTGTCATGGATCGCAGCGTACCGCGGCCGCGCGCGCCCGCGTAGACTTCGGCGAGGTCCCGATGCCAGCCGGTCGCACGGCCCCTCTGTATTCAGCAATCTTCATTGCGCTCGCCGGCGCGTGCGACGAGCCGCGCCCCGCGCCCACGCCGGTGACGCCGGAGCCCGCGCCCGAGGCGCCGCTCCCCGTGCCCGAGGCGCCCGACCCCGCGCCGGAGCCCGCGCGGCCCGCGCCGGGCGCCGCGCGGCCGCTCGTGCTCGGGGCGGATCGGAGCCGCCTCCTGATCCTCGATCCGTCGAGCGAGCCTTGGACGCCCACGCAGCGTGACGCCGCGCCGATCGACGCGCTGCACGCGGTGGCGTGGCTGGACGGCGGCGCCCTGCTCGCCGGGCGCAGCACGCGCGTCGCGGCCGTCTGGCGTCGCGACGGAACCCCCGTGGGCCACGCCGCGATCCCGGACCTCGTCGAGGCGCTGGGCGAGCGGCTCACGGCGCGCCTCGCGCAGGCCGAAGAAGCGTATGGCGGGGCGCTCGAGCCGCGCGACGCGATCGACGTCGGCCCGCTCGTGCGCACCGAGGCCGGAGCGCTCGCGATGGACCCGCTCCTGGGCCCGCTCTCGGAGGAGGGCGGCTGCGCCGAGCCGATCTCGGAGTGGCGCCTGCCGCTCTCGGTGGCGGGCGTCGCCCCGGGCCCGACCGTCGCGGCGGAGCTCGCGGCGGTCCCGCTCGCGGCGCCGCGGGGCCGCGCGCCCCCCGAGGGCTGGCGCTGCGCGCGGGTCCCGGTGGAGGGCGATCACCGCTCGCCGCGCTGGGCGCCCGGGCTCGACGCGATGATCGGCGCGCTCCCGCTCATCGAGGGCGGCGACTGCGGGGAGGACGCGGCCCCGACGGATCCGTGGGAGCGCCTCGCGAGCTGCTACACCGATCTCTCGGGGGTGGGCGTCTGCCGCTTTCGCGAAGATCCGCAATTCTTCTTGTCGCTCGTGGCCGCCGAGGCGATGGGCTGCACCAGCGGCCCGGAGAGCTTCGTGCTCGAGGGTCGGCGGTTGCTCGCGCGGACCGGCTCCGACGCCGAGCTCCGCGTGCTCGGAGACCTCTGGCTGTTCGGCGGCCGCGCGCAGCAGTACGTCGGGGGCCCGGGGCGCACTCCGTTGCGGTTCGGGCGCGCGCGGCCCGACGTGATCCTCGCGAGCCCGCCGTGACGCGGGTCGATCCCGCGCGCCTCGGCGAGGGATACCCGGGCGGGCGGCTCGGCGCCGCGCGGCGCGCCACGCCCGCGGAGCTCGCCCGGGGCGGCGTCGACCTCGACCTCGGCGCGGTGTGGGCCGTCTACGCGTGCGCGAGCTCGCAGTGGGGACAGCACGGGTCGTGGTGGGCGCCGAACTGTGTCGGGCGCCCCACGGTGTGGCCCAAGCACGGCGACCGGACGGGCGCGTGGGCACCCTCCGCGTCGGACTCGCCCTCGGAGTGGATCGAGGTGCGCTTCGACCCCGCGCCGCCCGCGAGGGCGATCCGCGTGTTCGAGACGAACGACGCGGGGGCGACGTTCGCGGTCGCGGTCGACGACGGCGACGAGCTCGAGGTGGTGTGGCTCGACCGCCCGACCGCGATCCGCAATACGGCTTGCATGCTCGAGGTCGAGCTGTCGCGTCCGCGACCGATCAAGCGCGTGCGCGTGTGGGTGGACGGGACCCCGCAGGAGAGCTGGCCCGAGATCGACGCGATCGGCCTGGTCCTCGACGCGCTCGAGCCGCTCCCTCCAGCCCCGCCGCCCGCCGCGCTCGAGCCACCCCATGGGCGCGCGGGGCGCGCGCGGCGCTACTCCGCGGCCGAGCTGCGTCGCGTGGATCCCGCCGCGTCCTCGCGCGGCCTCTTCCCGATCGCGGCGCGCGCGTCGAGCGAGTTCTCGGCGTCGTGGGGCGCAGCGCAGCTCGTCGGGCGGCCCGACGTGTGGCCGGACTACGGGGATCGCCCCGGCGCGTGGGCTCCGCGCCGCGGCCGCAGCGCGCTCGAGTGGGTCGAGGTCGACTTCCCGCCCTCGGAGGTCCCGACGCGCGCGATCCGCGTGTTCGAGACGAACGTCGCGGGGAGCACCGCGCGCGTCGCCATCGTGGGCGCGCGCGGCGAGGAGCGCGTGGTGTTCGAGGCGCCGGCCGAGCACCGGACCGACGGCGCGCGCGTGCTCGAGATCGAGCTCGAGGAGCTCGCGATGGTGCGGCGCCTCCGCGTCACCGTGGACAACTCGCACGGCGGCTGGTCCGAGATCGACACCGTCGCGATCCTGCCCGTGCCCACGGGCGATCCGTACCGCGGCGCGCCGCCCGGCCGCGGCCCGGTGCGGCGCGCCGGCCTGCACGAGCGCCTGATGAGCGGCTTCGACGGCGAGCGCGTCGGGGTCGGCCGGCGCTTCGGCGTGCTCGCGATGCTCGCCCACGACTGGCAGGTCGGCTGGCGCGGATCGTGGCCCGTCGCGGCGACCGCGTCGTCGAGCTGGGGCCGCGGGTGGGCGGCGAGCAACGCCAGGGGCAAGCCGGGCATCTACCCGCTCAGCGGAGATCTCCCGGGCGCGTGGGCGCCGCGGCCGGCGCGCGGGGGGGTCGAGTGGCTCGAGGTGGACTTCGGCTCGGCGATCCTCGCGCGCGGCGTCCGCGTCTTCGAGACCTGCCGCCCGGGCGCGGTGTTCGCGCTCGTCCTGGACGGGACGACGCTCGTGTGGGCCGACGCGCCGTTCGCGGGCGCCGGCGCCGACGTCCTCGAGGTCACGCTCAAGACGCCGCGCCGGGTCCGGACGGTGCGCGCCTACCTCGACAACGACGCCTCGCCGAGCTGGAGCGAGATCGACTCGATCGGGCTCCTTCGCGCCGAGTGAAACCGCCCCGCCGCGCGGTTTCAGCGGGCCCCGATCGAGACGCACCGCCGTGTCGGGCCGCCCACGCCCCGGCCGCGGTGCTCACGCGAGCCCAGAATTCTGGGGGTGGAACGCGGGCTGCGAAGAGACGCCGCCACGATGACGACGACCCGCACCGCCGCCGCATTCCTCCTCCTCGCCTCGGCCCTCGCGCCGCGCGCTCACGCGCAGGCGCCCGTGCTGCCGAGCCTCGAGGCCGCGAACGGCGCGCTCGCCGCGGTCGCCGACGCGCCGGCCGAGGAGGCGCCCGACGCGCTCGCGAGCGACATGGCCGACGGCCGCCGGACGCGCGGCTTCGTCCAGCACCGCGTCCTCCACTTCACCTTCGACGACGGCCCGCGCGAGGAGACCACGCGCGCGATCCTCGACCACCTCGACCACTACGGGATGAAGGCGACCTTCTTCGTGGTCGGCCGCCAGCTCGCGGGCCCGCACCACCGCGCGCAGCGCGCGCTCCTCCGCGAGATGGCGGCGCGCGGCCACACCATCGGCACGCACACCTGGGATCACTCGAACCTCACGGGCCTCACGGACGAGGAGATCGCCGCGCAGCTCGACCAGAGCGAGGCCGCCTTCGAGGAGACCTTCGGCGCGCGCCCGTGGCTGATCCGGCCGCCCTACGGCGCCCGCACCGCGCGCGTCGACGCGCTGCTCGCGAGCCGCCACTACACTTCGGTGCTGTGGAACATCAGCTCGTACGACACGATGACCCGCGACCCCGAGGAGATGCTCGCGCGGTTCCGCGCGCAGCTCGATCAGCAGGAGCGGCACCCGCGCGGCCCGGGCGGGATCGTGCTCCTGCACGACACCCACGAGCACACCGTCGAGGCGTTCCCCCTCTTCGTCGAGGAGCTCCGCGCGCGGAACTGCGCGCTGCTCGAGCAGGAGGGCGAGGAGCTCTGGGACGTCGCGAACGACCCGCGCATCTTCTTCCAGGCGAGCACCGCCGACGGCCGGATGGCGACGAGCGTGCGGCTCGACGACGAGGCGATCGCCGCGCGCCAGGCGATCGTCCGCGCGCAGGCCGAGGCGTACTGCGCCCGTTGAACGACGCCGCCGCGGTGCTACGCGAAGCGCATGACGAAGCGTTGGCTCGCGCTCGCGCTCGCGCTCGCTTCGGCGACCGCGGGCGCGCTCGGGTGTGACGGCGGCGGGGCGACGGACGCGGGGCTCGACGCGGCCAGCCCGCCGACCGACGCGGGAGGCGACGCCCAGACGATCCCCCTCGACCCGGACGCGCCGTGGCCGAAGTTCCGCGCGAACGCGGAGCAGACCGGACGGGCGGCGGTGGAGCCGCTCGACGACGGGACCTCGATGCCGTGGGTGTTCCCGACGGGCAAGGGGATCTTCTCGACGCCCGTGATCGACGCCGACGGCAACGTCTACGTGGGCTCCGCGGATCGCTCGTTCTACGCGCTCGCGCCCGACGGCACGGAGCGCTGGTCCTTCGAGACCGGCGAGATCATCGACTCGAGCGCGCTCCTCGACGATCGTGGCCGCGTCTACTTCGGCTCGGGCGACGGCCACCTCTACGCCCGCGATCGCACGAGCGGCACCGAGGTGTGGACCTTCGCGGCCGACGATCCCGCGGTGAACGACGCGTTCATCAACTGGTTCGAGGGCAACGTCGCGATGGGCCCCGACGGAACGCTCTACGCGCCGAACGACAACTTCTGCACGTACGCCGTGAACCGCGACACCGGCGCGTCGACGTGGTGCTTCCGCACGAGCGATCAGACGTGGTCGCTGCCCGCCGTCAACGCGGCGAGCGGGCTCCTCTTCCTCGGCAACAACTTCCTCCTGGGCGACAACGTCTTCGCGGTCGGCGCCAGCAACGGCCGCGCGCGGTGGCGCGCGCGCGCGGCCGGCACCGTCGCGGCGAGCCCGATGCTCACGGGCCCCGCGGGCGACGACCTCGTGGTGCTCGGCGGCTTCGACGGCTACGTGCGCGCGCTGCGGCAGTCCGACGGCGCCGAGCAGTGGACCTTCGGCGCGCGCGATCACGTGTACGCCTCACCGGGCCAGCTCTCCGACGGCACGATCGTGCAGCCCGCCGCGGACGGAACGATCTACGCGCTCGACCCCGCCGACGGCTCGGTGGTGTGGTCCTTCGACGCGCTCGAGCCGATCCGGAGCTCGCCCGCGATCGACGCGCGCGATCGGATCTACGTGGGCTCCGGGGAGGGACGCCTCTTCGTGCTGAACCCCGACGGGACGCTGCGCTACGCGGTGCGCATGACCGGCGAGTGGGAGCGCGCCGGCGGCGGCACCGTCGTGATGGACGATCAGCGCAGCGATCTCAACGCCTCGCCCGCGCTCGGCCCGCGCGGCGTCCTGCTCGCCGGCGAGAACGGCGGCGTGTACTTCGTGCCCTACGAGTACTGCCTGCGACCGATGGACGAGACCGACCCGCGCTGCACGCTCGGCCCGGCCGAGGATCTCCCGACCGACGGCGCGTTCCTCTACTTCACCGATCGCTTCGGCGGGCCGCGCGCGGCGGCCCCGGGCACCATCGAGGCGAACGAGCCGCTCACGTTCTCGCTGTTCGTGCGGGAGGCGGGCGACACACGGCTCGCGCGGATCGACTCGGCGAGCGTGCGCGTCACCATCGGCCCGGAGGTTGCCGCCACGACGACCGTGTCGGGCGATCGCACGTTCCTCACCGTCGTCCCGGAGGAGCCGTGGGCCGCCGCGGCCGGCGGCTCGGTGACCGTACGGGTGCAAGGCGACTTCCTCGAGAACCTCGACCGCGACGGCCTGCGCTTCACGGGCGGGATGGTCGGGGGGAGCTTCGACGAGAGCTTCGCGTTCGCCGTCGCGGCGCGCGACGGGGCGCCGCTCGCTCTACCGATCCCGAGCGCGCCCGGCGACGACGCGGCGATCTTCGAGATCGCGCGCATCGCGGCGCCGCTCCCCACGATCCTCCCGAGCTACAACCAGATCGGCTTCGACTCGATCCACTACCTCGTCGGCCTGATCGAGGGCACGCCCGACCGCGCGATCGCGTGGGGCGTCGGCGCGCTGCCGGGCGACGGCGGCGGTCCGACGATCGTGGACCCGGCCTCGGACGTGCGCTTCGCGCTCGAGGTCGCGTACGACGGCGGCGCGCTCACGATGCAGAACGAGGAGGGCTTCACGATCGAGTTCAACGGCTTCGCGCTCCCGTTCGAGTCGTTCCG
>JAYRVK010000760.1:0-3923 GCA_041918555.1 Sandaracinaceae bacterium | reverse complement strand
GCCCCGCTGATCGAGCGCGTACGGATACAGGATCCCGCCCACGAACGTCTGCTCCGGTGCGAGGATCGGATACGCCGCTCGCCCGCTGGGCGTCAACGGTCGGCGCGCCCGGCGCGCCCGCGTCGGTCGCCGCTCGTGTAGCCTCACGACTATGCCGGATACGGGCACGAGCGCCGACACGCCCCTCCCCAAGCTCGTGGAGTCCGCAGACATCACGAGCGAGGCAGTCACCACGCTCGTTGCCGGCCCGCTCCCCGATGCGATCACCATCGACGGCGCGAGCCTGCGCGTCGAAGGCTCGGCCAGCGGATCACGTGCGCAAGTGAAGTTGTCGTGGCCGCGCGGGTCGATGCGGCTGCGCGTCGGCCTCGTCACGGCGAGCAACCAACGGCGCAACCCCGCGGATCACGGGCACCAGGAGAGCTTGCAGGTCTGGTCCGAGGACGGCACGCGCGAGATGGCGTGGAACGGCCTCGAGTGGTTCGTCCGCGACGCGATCCGCGATGGGAGGAGCGCCGTCGAGGTGAGCTTCTGGACGTCGTTCATGGAACGCGGCGCGGCCGAGGAGGAGACCGGCATCGGCAACGCCGAGCTCGGCCGCAGGGCACGCGAGCTCTGCGCCAAGAGCGGCCTCGGTGATGGGACGCGCGTCGGTGTCGGCACGTACGATCTGCGCGATCGACAGTGGAAGCCGGCGCCGGGGGAGGTACTGCGGCGCCTCCTCACGCTCGCTGTGATCAAGACGGTCCTGCGCGATCGCGCGCGCGGCCAGCTCATCCAGGGCGAACCGCCGTTCGCGATCCGGGTGCCGAGCACGGCCGCGCCCGTCGCGGTAGCGGGCGGTCCTGAGGAGCGGCTGACGGGCCTGCATCTGTGGTTCGGACCCGGCGCGGAGCAGGTCGAGGGCGTGCGGGAGGCGCTGCGCTTCATCGCCGAGGAGAGCCCGAACACGAAGGCGCTCGAGGAGTGGATCCGCGAGCGAGGCGAGCTGGCGCACAAACGGATCGACATCTACACGCGCCCGCTGCTCCAGCTCGGCCTCGGGCAACGCGATGAGCACGATCGCTGGAGCGTGACGCCGGTCGGTGCGGAGCTGGTCGAGAGCGATTCGGCGGAGGTGCTCTATCGCTCCTTCGTCGCGAACTACGTCGGCTTCGAGGAGACGCTCGCGTTCTTCGGGCGGCCCGACCATGGCGACTCCGACGCGCTGCTTGCGGATCTGAATCGGCGGCTGGGTACGACGTGGACCGGACCGGCGCAGCCCACTCGGCGCGCGTACTGGCTCCGCGCGATGGGCCTGTTCCAGGGCGAGCGCGGACAGTGGAGCCTGAGCCCGACGGGGCGCGAGGTGTTCGACGCGCTGCCGTCGGTGCTCAAGCGCGACCTCGACGACGAGGTCATGCCGCCCGCGGGCGACCGGGCCGACGAGTTGCCGGCACCGCAGCCGGCTCGCCTCGTGGCGGAGGACGTCCCGCTGCGCGATCTCCAGCTCGAGCCGAGCCTCATCGCGAAGTGCGTCGCGGCGCTGAACGCCGGGAAACACTTGCTGCTCATCGGGCCGCCGGGCACCGGGAAGTCGGCGATCGGCAGCGCGCTCGCGCGGCACGCCGCAAACGTCTACGACCTCGACGAACCGTTGGCCGCCACCGCGTCGGCGGACTGGACCAGCTACGACACGATCGGCGGCTGGACGCAGAACGCCGATCAGAGACTCACGTTTCGCCCCGGCGTGCTCACGCGCGCCATCAGCGAACACCGTTGGCTGGTGCTCGACGAGCTGAATCGCGCAGACGTCGACAAGTGCCTCGGTGAGGCGTTCACGGTGCTCGCCGGCGGGCAGGCCCAGACCGCGTTCGCGCACGACGACGGGACGCCGGTCCGCATCGGGCCGCGCTCGGTCTACGACCCGGGCGACTGGTTCCGCGTGATCGCGACGATGAACGTGCGCGACAAGGCCACGCTCTTTCGCCTCTCGTATGCGCTCCTCCGCCGTTTCGCGATCATCGAAGTCCCCGCGCCCGACGACGCGACGCTGCGCAGAATCGCGCGCGCCGACGCGGAGCACCTCGGGCTCGATCAGAAGTACGCGGACCTCGCTGCCGCGACTTTCGGGCGGGGGGAGGGGCTCGGTTCGGTAGTCGAGCTGGGGCCGGCGATGCTTCGCGACATCCTCGCCTACGTGAAGCAACGCGGCGCGTCGGACCTGGCGGTCGCCGAAGGCGTGGAGCTGTTCGTGCTGCCGCAGCTCGACGGGCTCGAGGCCGTCGAGGCGAAGAGCGCGCGAAGCAAGCTCGCGTCCCTCTTCTCGATCGACGCGAGCGCGCGCGACCTCGTCGTGCGCCGCTTCGCGACGTACTTCCCGCACGTCCGCTTCGATGGTTGAGGCGAGCGACTCCGGCGACGAGATGGCGGCCGGCGAGTGGCTGCCGTGGCTCGAGCGGCGCTTCGTTGCATACCTCCTCCACGACGCCGCGGGAGAGCGCCGGCCAGTGGCCGACGTCGATCGCGCGCTCGATCGGCTGAGCGGGCAGCCAGGCGCGCTCGCACGTTTGGCGTCGCTGTCGTTCCTGCTCGACCCGGAGCTGCGCGTCGAGGCGTGGCTGCGCGACGATGTGCCGCCGTTCCTGCGCCGGATCCGCGTGCGGTCGGAGGTGGTCAGCGACCTCCGCCGCAACGCCGCGCGCGGGCGCGTGGATTGGCAGCGCACGCTCGCGATTCGGAGCACCACGCGCGACCCGACGTGGATTGCGTCGCGTTCGCAGCGACGAACACTCGACACGCCGGAGCTGGTCGTCGTTCGCCACGCGCTCGAGCTGATCCGCCGGACGGCCACCGCCGTGCTCCGCGTCGAAGGGCCGCGACGAAGCGGCTGGGCATCTGCCGTCGCGGACGGCGCCGCGCTCGCCACCGCAGCCATCTCGCACTCGGCGCTGCATGAGGTGCCGTCGCGCCGCCCGGCCGCCGGCGAGCGGGCCACCGCTCGCGCGAGCCACGACGCGTCGGTGCGGCATGCTGCTCGGATCGTCGACGCGCACGACGCGCTCTTGCCGGAGCCCGAGAGCGAGCGCCTTCGGGACGCGCTCGCCCGCTTCGCCCTCACCCCGTTGAACGACGACGTGCGCTTCCAGGTGTTCGCGATGCTCGCGATCATCGAGTGCATGGATGGCGTTGTCGCGCCCGCGCGACGGGTCGATCGCATCGTCGCCGCGAACCGCGACGAGATCGCGCGATGGGAGGGGGACGGGTTCGTGCTCATGCTCCACTACGACCAGGCCGCCGAGCCCGGGGTCCATGCGGATCTGATGCGGCACTACTTCGAAACATCCCAGCCGCTCCGTCCGGATCTGCGCCTCGAGCTGCGACGAGCCGGGGGCACCCGCGAGCTGCTCGCCGACGCGAAGCGATCCACGAGCCGCCGCTACCTCGCCGACGCGCACCACAAGATGCGCGGGTACATTTCGGATCGCCCGCACGCCTTCGCGGGGTGCGCGCCGAAGGCACTCGTGATCTGCCCCGCGGCGCGCGTAGGCGCGCCGCGTCCGACCGACGACGTCGTGTTCGTCGGCATCGCCGGGCACACCGACGGCAGTCTTCGCAGCGCCCTGACGACCTGGTGGAACTTCCGCTAACGTTGCTCCTCGTCGAGACGCTCTGCCCGACGCCGGCCGCGCCGCGCACGTCGGACGCCGCTCGACGAGGTGCTCTGCATGCGCTTGCCGAACGCGCGCGCGAGGAGCTGGAGCTCCGGCCCGCTGCGGCGGTACCCGAGCAGCGGTGCGACCGCTCGGACGATCCGCGTGCCCGCGAGGTGCTCGCGCAGCTCGCGCCAGACCCGCGCCTGCTCGCGCGCGGCGGCGTCTGCCTCCCCGAGGTGGTGCAGCTCGAGGGTCAGTGCCTCGACGAGCTTCTCGAGAAGCTCCTTC